>JANQGB010000994.1 GCA_028277545.1 Phycisphaerae bacterium
ATCGCGCAGCGACGGTGCGTGGATGGCGTGGATCATGGTGGTGAAGTGAATGGACTCCTCGTCCTTGCCGTCGGTGGGCGGGTTCAGCGCCACCGCACGCACGCGCCTGTCCGTGTTGAGTGGGTTGTGGCAGGTGGCACAGCCCTCGATATTGCCGAAGCGGTTGTTGCCATGCAGCACCAGATCCTGGTGGCAGCTGTTGCAGTTATCGATGTCGACAATGCTCCGTCGCGGCGACGGCGTGCCGTCGGCTTCGTCGATAGAGAAGTTGGCGACTACGTTCTGCATCCAGATGCTCTCCAGGCCATTGCCCTCATCGGGATCGACATCTACCGCCGGATGGCCTTCGATGGTCGCGCCACCGCTGCCGCCGGCGGCGATGCCGGGTGCCAGACTGCCGTCGGGAACGGCAATGGAAGACACCACGTTGAAGCTGCCGTCGCCGTTAGGCGTGGCGCTGGCCAGGGCGTCTATGCTGACCGTACTGGCGTTGTTGCCCTCGTTGCCTATGTTGTTGTACTCGCCGGTGTTCCAACCGATGGTGACGGCCAGCCGGCTGTCGCCGCCGCCGGCAGTCCACGGCGCATCATTGAGGATGTCCCAGTCAGTGCCGTCGCCCGGGTTAGTGATTCGGAAGTCTATGCTGGGGAATTCGCCGGGGCCGGTGTTGGTAACACTGAGGATTTCCGGCAGGTAGTTCTGGCTCTCATCGCGAACCAGCAGTGCATGGCTCTCGGCAATGCTGCCGGCGAGCTCGCCCTCGGCGTGGCAGCTGGCGCAGCGGGAGTCGTCTTCCTGGCCGCCGGCGTGACTGGCGAAGTCAAAGGTGTCGTGGCAGCTACCGCAGGACGCCATGGATGAGTAAATGTTCCAGTTGTCGCCCTGGTTGCTGAGCTGCACCGCCGGGTAGAAGTCGTTGGTGGTGGACGTGCCGACGTGGCAGTTCTGGCAGTTGCGGATGTCTTGCGGGTACACGACGTTGGAATAATCGTGAACGCTGTCCCGAAAGCCATAGATGATGTACGGCTCGCCAGCCTGGACGCTGGGCAGGTTCTCGCCCATGTGAAGCTTGTGGATCAGCACTTTCATGTCCATGGAGTTGCCGCTGTTGGCATCGGACGTGGCCGGGTTGTGGCAGGTGACGCAGTACTCCATCTCGATACGATTTCCGCCGTGGAAAGCCAGCGGATTGTGGCAACGGTTGCAGCTGTCGGTCAGCGCTACCTGGTAGTTGAAGATGCCGCTGGTCGCACCGGTCTCGGGAATCCAGTCGTAGAATGGGTTAACCGCATTGGGACCGCCGTCGAATTGAATCGACACACGATGGGTTTGCGCCGGCTCGAAGTCCAGGTTGAAGCCCTCTTCCGCGGCCTGCGCCAGAATGTCGGCCGGCAGGTTGGTGACGTCGGTGGCAAACGTGTAGCGGTAGGTGCCATCACCGAAGTTCTCAAATTCGCCGTCGCGCTCGTAGGTGGCCTGCAGCTTGTCCTCGGTTCCCGGCCCGACGGAGCCGGCTGCCTCGATGCGGTTCACGTAGGACTGCCAATCACCGGTGCTGCCGCCCAAGGCACTTGCCTGCAGCTTGGCCAGGACGAAACGTGTGTTACCGACTTCCAGATCCGTGATGGCCGTGCTGGCTTCATTGGTCACCTGGAAGTCCACCACGGCATTGCCGCCGCTGAAGCTCGCGCCGGTGATAAAAGCGAATACCTGGCGCGCGTCCTCGTAGCCGATCGGCCCCGGGACCACGGGGTCCGGTGGGTCGACGGGTTGATTCGGGGACGCCGGCCCGGGTTCCACCCCTGCCGCGCGGTCGCCGCCACCGCCGCCGCCACACGCTGTCAGCACGCCAATCAGCACTGCGCTCAGCCAGTATTTGAGTTGTCGTTTGCCCATGGTCATCACCTTCGGCATGACGCCGTTCTGCGGCGTACTCATTGCCACCGATAAATAATCGAAGTTCCTATGTAATGAAGATCCTCATCCGCCGGCTGCTCGCCGAGGCTCAGCACCTTGCCGATGCTGTCCGGGGAGACGCCGGAGATAGCCCAATCTTCGCTATCAAAATTCCAGTACTGGTAGTTCACGGCCAGGGACAGGTGGTCCCGGAAGTGCCAGGTGCCCTCCAGTATCAGGTGGTGCATTTCCGATTCGTAATCTTCAGGCAGTGGCTCGTCGCTGAGGTCGGCGGCGCCGCCGGTACCGAATTCGTAATCGGATTCGGTGTCCTGGTAGCTGTAGGTCGCGCCCAGCTCAAGCCGCTCACTGGGCGACCACTCCACTGCCAGCCCCAGCGCAATCGCCTCGT
>JANQGB010001057.1 GCA_028277545.1 Phycisphaerae bacterium
CGTCCAGTATCGCCAAGGAGACCGGTCACTTCTGGGAGACGATCTGGGACGATCCGGCCAACTCCCAGTTGCGCGAAGTGCGGCAGAATCCCAACGTGCTGCTCGAGGACGATCGCGTCACGGTGCCACCAATCGAGCCCAAGTATGAAGCGGGGCACACCGAGGAGCGACATCGTTTCGTCCGGCGCGGCGAGCCGTCGCTGCTGCGGCTCCGGGTGCTGGAGAACGACAAGCCGCGCAGCAACGAGCCGTACACGCTGGACATAGACGGCCAGACCACGCTGACGGGCATCACGGACGCGGACGGCAACATCGTGATCGGCATCCCGGGCGACGCCCAGCAGGGCAAGCTGGTCGTGGGCGAGGGTGACAAACAGTTGAGCTATTCGCTCCAGCTTGGGCAAACGGACCCGGTCAGCACACTGCGGGGCGTGCAGCAGAGGCTGAAGAACCTGGGTTTCGACTGCGGTTCGGAGAGCGGTGTGGCTGATTCCCAGACCGAGTCGGCGCTGCGAGCGTTTCAGGAGAAGCAGGGGTTATCGGTGACCGGGCAGGCGGACGCGGCGACGCGAGAGCGTCTTGAATCGGTCCACGGTTCGTAGGGAGAAAGCGAGATGGCCGGTACTTCCTCACCATCAGCCACGGTGTCGCGCTGCACCTGTGAGGGGCAAAGCGGCACGGCACTGAACTGCGGCTGGGAGGTCTACCTGACCTTCGACGACGGCCCGGGCGTGGGCACCTTCGAGGTGCTCGACGTCCTCGACGCCCACAAGGTTCCGGGGACGTTCCTGCTCACGGGAACGAACTTCACCAAGAGGTATGACAGAGAGGAGGACGCCGCGCGCGTGCGTGACGCGTTCGCCGCGCTGAAACTGGCGGACGACTGGCACCTGATCGGCAACCATAGCTGGACGCACGACTTTGGCCTGTACCGCACGCCGGAGAAGATGGCGGAGGACTTCCAGGCCAATGAGTCGATCGTCGAGTACGAGTACCAGACTCGAGGAGAGGCCTACCTGCCAGCGGACTTCACGCACTACGGGCGACTGCCGGGCTGCAATACCTGGCGGGTGGACATGGATGACGAAGCGCAGCGGATCGACTTGACGTACGACGAACTGGCCAATGTAGCTGGCAACGGCGAGACGGCCAACCTGCTGGCCAACACCTCGTACGAGATATACGGCTGGGACCTGGACTGGCATGGATACGATGACGGTGATCCGGAAACCAACAAGCAGATCGAGAAGCTGCGAACCGCGGATTCGATGCTCGAAGAGGCCTACGCCCGGCTGGAGCGGGGCTTCGCACCCACTGAGTCATTCGAGACGGGCGTTCCGCCCGAGGGCCTGCGGCGGGCCAGGAAGCTGGTCGTGCTCGGGCACGATCGCACCTTCGCCAACGGCGGAGCGCAGCAGCTCGATGACTTCATACGGCAATTGAAAGAGTGCGCCACGTTCAAGACCCTGCGAGCGTATTGATCGCTGGCCGGTACGCACGGCGACCAACGTCGGCATAAGCGCCCGGCCATGACCTAGCGGCGTATCCAGTAGACGCCCCTCGACCAGGGCAAGCGGGCGTACGCGGCCGGCTCGGGTCGCACTAAGGAGCAGATCGATGTCAATTCTGTTGACTGCGGCAGCCTGTAGGACCGCCGACACGCAGAGTGGCACTACACTGAATTGCGGCGGGGCATACGAAGTGTACCTGACGTTCGACGACGGGCCGGCCGCCGGCACCGATGACGTTCTGGCCAACCTCTACTACGAAGAGTCGGGGCAATGCATTTCTGTTCCGGCGACGTTCTTTGTGTGTGGCTACCGCTTCAGAGGCGACCAAGCCACCCTGGACGAGCGACGCGGCTGGCTCAACTCGATGCTCAGTGAAGGACACCTCATCGGAAACCACAGTGTGGAGCATGACAAGCAGATGTACGGCGAACCGGACCTGATGATCCAGGATTTCAAGGACAACGAGGCGACGATGCAGGAGGAGTTCGAGAGGCAAAAGGCTGGCTCCACGTATGAGGAGTTCGTGCGGCACGCGCGACTACCCACGCAAAACGCCTGGCGCGTTGACGGACTCGCACCGCGAGACGACGCGGCGACCGTCTGGCCCAAGCATCCCGAGGTGGCATCTGATCTGGATCAGAGGGGCTACGAGGTTTTCGGCTGGGATGCGGAGTGGTTTGGTGACAATAACGCCGCGAAGGCCCAGGAAAACGGGCAAAGCGACTGGTTCGAGCTACGCCAGAGCCCGAGTGTGATGGCCACCGAGGTGCTCGACGCGCTGAAGGCAGGCCGGACCATGAAGCCCTGCAAGATCGTCGTGTTGACCCACGATCACTACGTGCGCAATTCCCGCAGCCAGGCCGCGAAGTTGAGCGAGTTCATTCGCCTGCTGCGGGAAGAGGCCACATCCCGCGGCAAGCAGGTGACCTTTCACACGCTGCGCGACTACTAACGCTTGATGCCAGCGTGCGGCGGGGCATTGGCACAGGAAGAGAGGACCATTGAAGATGTCAGCAGCAGCACGAACAACTGATATGACCTCGCACGGCACGCCGCTGAGCCCGGGACCGGGCAGCACTAACGTATTCATCGGCAGGCTTTCTGCCTGGCGGGCGCTGCCGAGCGGCGTGGGGGCCGGCCTGGAGTCGGCCTCGAACGCGATGAGCACGCTGATGAGTTCGCCGACGCTGACGCCGATCGATGCGACTGCCACGCTGGTCCTGGGTCAGGCCGGCCTGCACCTGG
>JANQGB010001058.1 GCA_028277545.1 Phycisphaerae bacterium
AGTCCGGCACACGGTGCGTGTAGCGCCACGCCGCCGGCTCCGGACGCTGTTCGGCCGGCTGGCATCCCATTGCTGGCCCGGTGCCACTCGTGTCACGACAGCAGAGGACGAAGCCCTTCTACAGCCGATTTCGGCTATTTGGCGGCACGGCGAAGGGGCGTTGGAAAACTCGAGTCGTTCTTTCGCGGGAATCGCACACGCCGCCAATACCCGGCTGGCTGATTCCTCGCGTCTGGCAAGCGGACAACAATGATAGATCAACCGGGACAGGAATCGAACGCACCGAAAGAGAGCACGGTCGGCGCGATCGTGCCAAGCGGGCACGACGACATCGCACTGGCGCACGCCGTGGAGCCCTTCGGCCAAGGCCTCGTCAGCGGCGACGCCCCGTCCGGGCGTGGTCCCTCGACTGCGCTATCTGTGTCCGCGATGCTTCGCTCCAAATGGCTGGTGCTGGGAATCTTCCTGCTGGTTACCGGGGCCGCTATCCCGGTCATCTGGCTATTCATGCAACCGACGTACAAGGCCAAGGCTGCCGTGCGCGTGCGCCCCGTGGTGCCGGTAATGATGTTCCAGACCGAGGACACGGGCATGGTCCCACTGTACCAGTCGTACCTGAATACACAGGTAGACATTATCCTCCGTCCGATAGTCCTTCAGCGTGTGCTGGACAGACCGCAGGTTCAGCAGACCGGCTGGTACGACGAACAAGTACGTACGGTGCGCACGGTGCTCGGCGGCACCCCGTCAACTCGCCTGGAGCGGCTCGGGGAGGCTTTGTCCGTAAGGCCCCGCCGGGGCACCGAATTGATCGACGTATCCATGACCGGGCTCGATCCACGCGACGCCCAGGTGATCGTTAATGCCGTCGTAGACGAGTACAAGAAATTCACCGACGAGGCGATAGGAGAGATCGACAATCAGCGGTTCGAGAAGCTGACCGCTGAACGACTTCGCTCACAAAAAGCAATTGAAGGGCTCGTGGCCACCAAGTTCAACCTCTCGAAGCAGGTGGGAGCCGTCGATCCGGAACAGTTGCGCTCAGAACTCGCAACGCAGCTCAGCGTCCTGACGTCCCAAAAGGACGAACTGCGGCGAGAACTGGCGAGCGCACGATGGGAGCTTGAGCAGCTTGGAACGCCGCCCGACAGCGACGCCGCCAGCAATCCGGCGGGCGTAGCCGATTCAGAGGAGGCGACAGATGACAAACTGCAACTGCGCCAGGCGAGCGACTCTGAGTGGAGAGCGCTCAACCTAAGGCTAGAGAGTACTCGGCACGAGTTGAAGGTTGCCCGGCAGCAGTATGGCGAGTCGCACCCACGGATCAGGCAACTGCTGGCCAACGTTGAATACGCCGAACGGTTGTTGGCCGAGCGAGTAGACCAACTGGCGGACCAGCCGCCCGTCGTCCTCCCGCAGGGAGGCGCCGTGTCGGAGAGCGCGGTTGTCTTTCGTGACCGAGCAATGCTGGAGTGGGTGATTCCCAAACAGGAACAAGAGCTGCAGCGTCTTGACGAGGACATCAAGGACCTGAGCTCGAAATTGGGGCGGGCGGGCGACATCGCTCAGCAGATTGCCCAGCTCGATGAAGAAATACGGCAAGCGCGCGAGTTCTACGAGACTATCCGTGTGCGGCTTCAGGAGCTCAGCATGGAGAGCAAGGCGTTCGCGCGGATATCTGTGGCGAGGCACGCCATTGCTCCGTCTGAACCGTCTCGTGATCGCAGGATGCTGCTGAGCGCCATGGCCATGGGTGGGGCGACGCTGCTAGGCCTAGCAGTAGCCTACTTGCGAGCCAGCACGGACCCGAAGATTCGCGAGGCGGGCGATGTGCAGTACACGGTCCGGGCGCCATTCCTTGGCCAGATGCCTGTGCTGCCAGCCCGGAGGAGCCGTAGCGTCGATTACGGGGCCGCGTCGATCGAGAGTATGCGGATGGTGCGCACGGCGCTACTCAAGCGTCTGATCGGTACTGAAGACCGTGTCGTTCTGATCACAAGCTCAGCCAGCCGGGCGGGCAAGACCAGCGTCGCCATTGAACTGGCCGCCAGCCTGGCACAGCTTGGGAAGCGAACACTGTTGGTGGAAGCTGATTTGCGCAGACCCGCTTTCTCCGACCGCCTCGGGCTCGCGGCCAACGCGGGGCTGGCCGCCCTGCTGACCGGCGACGTCAGCGACAGCGAGGTCATAGTGCCCGGCAGCGTCCCCAGGCTTGATGTCCTGCCTGCGGGGAAGCGGCCGCCGGATTACAATGCCGAATTGCTGGCCAATGGTGTCCTTACTGCGTGCCTGTCGCGGTGGAAAGAGAAGTACGAATTCGTCCTGCTGGACAGCCCGCCGGTGTTGCCTGTGGCGGACGCACGAATACTGGCCGGTCAGGCTGATGGCACTATTCTGGTCTTGCGAGCATCTCACTGTCGCCGAGCCGACGTGATCCAGGCCTACGGCGATCTAAGCGCCGCTGGCGGCACTCTGCTGGGCATGGTCCTAGTAGGGGCGCGTACCGGTCGGGGTTACAGCTACCAGTACGACTACGATTATCGCCCAGAGGGTGCCGCAGACACCGGCACCGCCCACTCCGGCCAGTCATAGACCCGGCCGTCTTCTTCACACATGGCCCTACTACCAGTCATTCTTGACCATGTGCCCACTTGCCAGAATGGCGCGCCGGCGTCGCTTCTGACGCTGCCGCTCTGCGCGACTTCGTTCCTCGATCATCTGGTGGGGCAACTGTCCGCCGCGACGGATCTGGTGGGTGGCGAAGTGCTCGTCATGCCGACCTTCGACTTCGACCGGGACTATGAGGAGCGCATCCGGAACAGTACAGAATCGCCTGCGCGAGTGATTCGACCTCAGGAACTCACCGCCCTGCTGGACGGCTGTGAGGCGGCGGACTACCTGCTGCTAGTGGGCCCCGCACGCTGGCCCGCGGGGAGTTTCGACTGGGCATCCATCGTCCGTCGCGCGGGTGACTACCGTGGCGCGACGCATGTCGTTGCCGTGGGGGCCAACGTCGAGCGCACTCGCGAGCGCGTCGAGCGCGACGGTAACGGCTGCGTAAAGCGGGTACAGCGCCACTACGACGGAGTAATCTGGCCGCAGGTCGGGGCCAGTGGAATCGTCCTCTCCCTGGCTCCCGCCCATGCAGTAGGCGACATCCGCTTCAGTTCGCTGGCCGAACTGAGGTCCAGGCTGTCGATCAACGGAGTGCTGAGCCAAGACCTGCCGGTGGCGAGCGATGTGATCGACCTGACCGAACCAGCAGGCGTGCTCCTGGTAAACGAGAAAATGACCGCTCAGGCGGTCACAGATCCCTCGCGCCCAGGATTCGCCGCCAGGAACGCCCACTCGCTGATCGGCCACGCGACACGGATCGATCCCTCCGCGCGGCTGATCGGCCCAGTGATCCTGCACGATCGCGTAACGGTAGAGGAGGGGGCGACCATCGTCGGCCCCACTGTTGTAGGCGCGGGGAGCCGGATCCATCGTGGAGCCACTGTGGCCCAAGCGGTGCTGGCGTCTGAAACAGTGGTAGATGCTGACAGCACGGTCAGTCATCGCCTGGTGTCGGGGCACTATCGCAGGTCTTCGCAATCCTCAGAAGCGCCGGGCGAACCGCTGGACGAAGCGGCCGGCGCCTGGGAAGTCGACCATTTCGCCATGGGCGCTGCGGCGTCCCACGACAGATCTGTGCGCCCGTCTCGCCAGGCGCAGTTGGCGATCAAGCGTGCGTTTGACGCGTTATTCTCAGCTGCGGCCCTGCTGGTGTTGTCGCCGCTGCTGATCGCTGTTGCGGTGCTGGTCAAGCTGGAATCGCGCGGTCCGGTGTTCTTTCTCCATCGCCGTGAACAGAAGGGGGGCACGGAGTTCCCCTGCCTGAAGTTCCGCACCATGACAGCCGACGCCCACCAGCAGCAGCGGGAGCTGTACGAGCAAAACGAGGTTGACGGGCCGCAATTCAAGCTGCGCCACGACCCGAGGGTGACGCGTGTGGGCCGGTGGCTGCGGGGGACGAACATTGACGAGTTGCCGCAGTTGATAAACGTCTTGCTCGGGCACATGAGCCTGGTGGGTCCTCGCCCCTCGCCGTTCCGCGAGAATCAGATATGTGTTCCCTGGCGCCGTGCTCGGCTGTCGGTCCGCCCCGGGATCACTGGCCTCTGGCAGGTGTGTCGGTCTGAGGATCGCAACGCCGGGGACTTCCACGAGTGGGTCTTCTACGACATTTGCTACGTCCGTCACCTATCCATCTGGCTGGACGTCAAGATCATCGTGAGCACGGTGCTGACGCTTGGCGGACGGT
>JANQGB010001123.1 GCA_028277545.1 Phycisphaerae bacterium
GACCTGGCCCTGTTCAGCGCCGGCGGGGGCACCAGCAAGCGCTTCGCATCGATTGCCGTGCGGGCCGGTGCCGTGGTTGTGGACAACTCGTCGGCCTTCCGCATGGACGACGACGTGCCGCTGGTCGTGCCCGAGATCAACGGGGCGGCCGCGGCGGCACACCGGGGTATCATCGCCAATCCCAACTGCTCGACGATCATTATGAATATGGGCGTCTGGCCGTTGCACCAGGTCAATCCCGTGCGGCGGCTGGTGGTGAGCACCTACCAGGCCGCCAGCGGGGCGGGCGCGGCCGCCATGCGTGAACTGGAGCAGCAGTCGCGCGACTACCTGGATGGCAAGCCGATCGAGCCCGAGGTGTTTCCCTACCCCATCGCGTTTAACCTCATGTCGCACAACTCACAGATCGACGAAACGGGGTACAACACCGAAGAAGTCAAGATGGTCAAAGAGACCCACAAGATCTTCGGTGATCCTTCGATAGGCATTTCGGCGACCTGCATCCGCGTGCCGGTGCTGCGGGCCCACAGCGAGGCCATCAATCTGACCTTCGAGCGGCCCATCACACCGGACGAAGTGCGCGGCGTGCTGGAGGCGGCTCCGGGTGTGCGCCTGGTGGACGATCAGGACCCGCAGCACTTCCCCATGCCGCTGGAAGCCAGCGGTATTGATGATGTGCTCGTGGGCCGCATCCGGCAGGACATCTCCCAACCCGACGGAAGGGGCATTGACATGTTCGTAAGCGGAGACCAGATCCGAAAAGGCGCTGCCCTCAACGCCATCCAGATCGCGGAGTTGCTCTGATCCCTTCCAGGTCGCCTCACGCTGTCCGCGGCACGATACACCGGTCAGTTGCGACAAATCACGCCGTGCGGCCGAGATCAGATAACTGAACGGGCCGCCCGGTTCCAGGCGGCCCGCTTTGCTTCGGTAGGTCTTACGCTGAGTCCAGATGACTACCCGATACCCCGGCCACCGCCAACCGTGCCCTTGCGATAGTCATCCGGCGCCTCGAGCGTGAACACATCGTCCGAGAGCTCGGGGTCGACGACCACGTTGCTTAGCTTCAGCGAACGGGTGGCCGGCCCGGCCTTGCCGCCGTCCTCCAGGCGATCAACCCGGCGCGGCAGGAAGTCCTCCTTGCCAAACCACCAGATCGACTTACCGGCGCCGCCTTTATAGGTTACGGCGATCTTGTAACACTCCACGCCACCCACCGTCTCAGTGCCCTCGAGCTTGGCCTTGTCCCCGTTGATCTCATCCCTAAAGGGCTGGGGGTAGAGGTACTCAACCATGATCACGTGCTTCAACGCGTGTATGCCGAAAGTGTACGCTTTCTTGTCGGTTCCCTCAGTGATCTTCTTGGTGAAGTGATCCAACATGACGTACTTCTTGGTGTCGTTACACAGCAGGTAATGGCGGGCTATTTGCGCCCCCACCCGCCTGGTCGTCAGATCCGCCAACATGGGCGACGGCAGGCCGTCGGAGCTCAGTCCGCCAATCACCATTTTGCCGTCAACCTGTGGAACCTTGAGCGTATTCGAACCAGTGGGCAAGAAGTTGAAATCGTAGCTGACCGTCTTGACCGCTCCCGCGGCGTCGTTCGCCTTCTTCAGGATCTCGATCGCGTCCTTCAGGACAGGAACGGCGTCCTTCTTCTTGGCTTCGTCCTTCTTCTTTTTCTTCTTCTTGCCGGTCCCCTCGGCACTCACCGTGATCATCAGACACAACACCGCGATAGCCATGACCCGTTTCATCGTTCGCTTCTCCTCTTGAAGAGTCCCTGCTTCAGCGCCTCGCCGGGCAGCTTGAGGCGAATATGCTACCGCGCCGCGCCCGCCCAATCCACGGGCAGCGCGTGCCGCGGAACGTGATGGCGAACGGGCATCGCGGGGCCGCCGCGGCCTACGGCTTACTACGGGGCGAACGACCTCTCGAAATCGCTCGCTAGTCTGGGACTATCAATGATTGGCCGCTCATTTCGGGTGGTTTGCTCAGACCCATCATCTCGAGCGCGGTAGGGGCCAGGTCGGCAAGGCACCCTCCGCTGCGCAGCTTACGGCCTTTGTAGCGGTCGTCGGCCACGATAAGCTCGACGTCGTAGGTGGTGTGGGCGGTGTGCGGGCTGCCGGTACTCGGATCTATCATCTGCTCGCTGTTGCCGTGGTCGGCCGTAATGAGCATCATGCCGCCCATCTGGCGCGTGGCAGCCACCACCTGTCCCACGCACTCATCGACCGTCTCGACGGCTTGAATCGCCGCCGTGAGGTCACCCGTGTGGCCGACCATGTCGCCGTTGGCGAAGTTCACGATCACTACGTCAAACCGGCCGCTGCGTATCTGCCCCACGACCTCCGTCGCTACCTCCGGGGCTGACATCTGCGGCTTCTGATCGTAGGTGGCCACCTCACGCGGTGACGGAATCAGCGTGCGCTCCTCGCCCGGGAAGGGCTCGTCACGGTAATCGTTGAAGAAAAAGGTCACATGGGGATACTTTTCGGTCTCCGCGCAGCGGAACTGGGTCAGGCCCAGGTCCGACAGATAGGCCCCCAGGATGTTGACCATCGGTGACGGCTTGTCGAAGGCAACCTTCACCGGCAGCCCGGTCTCGTAGGCGGTCATCGTCACGTAGTGCAGGTCCAGCTTTCCGCCCCGGTCGAAGCCCATCTGCTGGTCACCGCCGTCTGAAGCCGCGACACTGAACGGAAACTCGTCATAAGTGAAAGCCTTGGTGATCTCTCGCGGTCTGTCCCCGCGGTAGTTGAAGAAGATCACACTGTCGCCGCCGGCGATCCGACCGGCCGGCGGCCCCTCACCGGTGCAAACACTCGGCAGGATGAACTCATCGCCCTTCTGGCTGTCGCTGGTGGGATGCTGATAGTAGTGGCGGGCGGCTTCGACCGCCGAACCAAACTGCTCTCCCTGGCCGCGGGTAAGCAGGTCGTACGCCCGCTGCACGCGGTCCCAGCGGTTATCGCGGTCCATGGCATAGAACCGGCCGATCACGCTGGCAATCGGGTTCACCTCGAACTCCCGACACTTGGCTTCAATCTGTTCGAGAAAACCAGCACCGGATTCCGGTGGCGTGTCCCGCCCATCCATGAAGGCGTGGACCCAAACGCGCCGCCCGTCGAAGCCCACACGCCGGCTCAGCTCCAGGATGGCGTACAGGTGGTCCAGGTCGCTGTGAACCCTGCCGTCACTGCAGAGGCCCATGATGTGAACGGCACCGCCCGTCTCCGAGGCCCGCTGGAACGCCTCGACCAGGACGGGGTTGGAGAAGAATGACCCGTCTCGGACCCGCCGGGTGATCCGCATGATCTCCTGATCGACTATGCGACCGGCCCCGATATTCTGGTGACCGACTTCACTGTTGCCCATGACGCCGGCGGGCAGCCCGACCTCTTCCCCGCTGCAGTGCACCAGCGCGTGCGGGTACGCGGCCATCAACTCATCATCCACGGGCGTCGAGGCCAGGGCAATCGCGTTGGCCTCGTGCCACTTCGGATCCGGGTTCGCTCCCCAGCCATCGCGAATGATCAGCACGAGGGGGCGGCGGTCCAGCTTGCTCACGGTGAATCCTCCGGTTATCGGGCCCAGGTCAGCCAGGGAGTTTATCGGCAAGTGGGCCCTCGGCAACCTGGTATCCGTCCTGAGAAGCCGGTACGACGCCCGTCCCAGCCGTCTCAGGGCCTGATTATGGTAGTTTTTCCCGACCTGGGCCCCGGCCTTGCAGAAAATCGTACAAAATCAGTCTAATTTGCCTTGAATCAGGATACGATTAGTGCTATATAAGCGCACTAAATCGGTACTATATCTGATTTGGTCAGTGCGGCTCTGAGACATAGGTGTTCACGAAATGGCCACGACAACGACTAGGAAGACACGACGCTCATCCAAGACCGAGAAGCGGCCCCTCTGGTACGTCCCCCACCGACGGCTCCGGACGGAGGCGACATCCGAGATGGCCAAGCGTATCGCGAACTGGATTCGTACTGGTAAGGGCCTGGATCAGGAGCCCGACGAAACCACGCTTTTCATCGCCCTGCATACCTGTGCCTATCGCACCGAACGGCGCGCCCCCGGCAAGCGCATCTCCGCGAACGAACGGGCGCTGTGGTCGCGTCGCTGGTACACACTCCGTGACTACATCGTGGATCGCAACGTACCCCTGGTCTACTCGATGATCGGGCGGTTCAAGACCAAGGAGCTGGATCGCGACGAGTTGCTCAGCGAGGCACTTTACGGGCTGTCGCAGGCCACCGAGCGGTTTGACCCCTGGAGAGGCTTCCGGTTCAGCACCTACGCCTGCAACGCGATTCAGCGGGCCATGATTCGGAGCAGCCGCGATGCCAACAAGCACCGCCGGCGTTTCCCTGTTCACCACGAGGTCTGGCACGAGGAGCCGGATCGGCTGGACAGCCAGACAGAACTTTACGTAGAGCGGCTGAATCGCGCCATGGATCGTAACCTCGGCGAACTGACTGACCTCGAGTCCAAGATCATCGCCCGCCGGTTTCCGTCCGACGACAAGCGGCGTCTGACATTGCAGCAGATCGGCGAGTTGGTGGGCCTCAGCAAAGAGCGCGTCCGTCAGCTCCAGGAACGGGCGCTGGGCAAACTTCGCGAAGTACTCGAAGCTGACCCCATACTCCAGTAGAGCGAGCTATGTGCCTCGAGCGCCGGGCAGTCCCTCCACCCGGCGCCCGAGGTCCAGCTCATCCCTGCTTCTCCTCGTCTGGCGAACCGATTTCCTTGTCTCAGAATCGAGCGTTCATGGGCGCACCCCCGCCGCCGCGACTTGACCAGATCGGCCGCGCGCGCACACTGCAGCCTGGTCTGGGGCGCCGGAGAGCCGGTTTCCCGTCGGGGCGACCTGTACCGCTGCTGCCACTGTCGCAGCGAGGCAGGATGGCCGCCAGCCCCTTATCTCGACCTTACACCGGGCACCCGATTTACCCGCCCGACAGAGCAAGACTGCAATGAACAGGCATCCAATAACCACCGATGCGGACCCGGCCGAGACTTCAGATTGGCTGGAATCGATCCAGGCCGTGCTCAAGCAACAAGGATCAGCCCGGGCCCAGTTCCTGCTGGGCAGGCTGATCGAGTGGGGCAAAGGCGAGGGCGTCGTGCTGCCCTTCACCGCCAACACGCCCTACGTCAACACGATTCCCGTGGCTGACCAGCCGCCTTACCCGGGTGACCGGGCGCTGGAGCGGAGGATCAAGAGCCTGATTCGCTGGAACGCCATGGCCATGGTGGTGCGGGCCAATCGCCGCGCCAGCGGTATTGGCGGGCACCTTTCTAGCTTTCAGTCGGTAGCCACGATGTTCGAGGTGGGATTCAACCACTTCTTCCAGGCCCATGGCGGCCCGTGCGCCGGCGACCAGATTTACTTTCAGGGCCACACGGCCCCCGGAGTCTATAGTCGGGCCTATGTCGAACGTCGTATCGGGGCGGAAAAGCTGCACAACTTCCGGCGGGAACTGGAGGAAGGTGGCGGTCTGAGCTCCTACCCTCATCCGCGGCTGATGCCCGACTTCTGGGAATACCCCACCGTGTCGATGGGCCTCAGTGCCATCAGTGCCATCTACCAGGCGCGGTTCAACCGCTACCTCCACAACCGTGGACTGAAGGACACCTCCGGGTCACACGTCTGGTGTTTCCTGGGGGATGGTGAAACCGACGAGCCGGAAACGCTGGGGGCAATCACGCTGGCCTCGCGGGAAGGGCTGGACAACCTGATCTTCGTGATCAACTGCAACCTCCAGCGGCTGGACGGCCCCGTCCGGGGCAACGGCCAGATCGTGCAGGAGTTGGAGGCCACGTTCCGCGGGGCGGGTTGGAACGTCATCAAGGTATTATGGGGCTCA
>JANQGB010001186.1 GCA_028277545.1 Phycisphaerae bacterium
CGCGTGGAACCCGGCGGCATCGACTGCATTACGAACCTGCTCGACCAGCGGGCTCGCGGACGGCCCCAGGCGTCGCCACTGCACTTGGCACGCAACCAGGATCTCCTCGACTTGGAACTCGATCAGCCCGACCTGACCATCTATCCCCACAGCGAAGAGGACACCGATAATGAGCCAGATCAATGATACGCTTGACACCCAGTTGACCGACCTGAAGATGCCGTTCGTCCGCCACAACTACCAGGACCTGGCCAAGCACGCCGTCTCAAAGGGGCTCGGCCACATCGACTACCTGGCCATGCTGATCGACGGCGAGAGCCAGCAACGCAACGAACGCAGTACCCGGCGGCGCATCCGGCAAGCCAAGTTCCCGTACGTCAAAACGCTGGACCAGTTCGACTTCACGTGCCCGAAGAAAATCGACCGCCTGAAAGTCCAGGATCTGTTCCGCCTGGCCTTCATCAAGGACCGGGGCAACGTGATCCTTCTCGGGGGCTGCGGCCTGGGCAAGACCCACCTGGCGATCGCCCTGGGACACCAGGCTTGCATCAATGGCCACAAGGTCCTGTTCACGACCGCCATCGACATGATCAACGCGCTGGCCTGCGCACAGGCCACGCACCAGCTCGAACGCGAACTCCGCAGATACCTCAAGCCGCCGCTGCTGGTTATCGACGAACTCGGCTACT
The DNA here is from genome assembly GCA_028277545.1 of Phycisphaerae bacterium. Taxonomy (GTDB): domain Bacteria; phylum Planctomycetota; class Phycisphaerae; order UBA1845; family UBA1845; genus JANQGB01. Next base: position 690 of record JANQGB010001186.1, read on the forward strand.
TACCCATCGACAAGTTCGGAGCGGACCTGCTCTTCCAGGTCATCAGCGGACGCTACGAGCGCGGCAGCATCATCCTGACCAGCAACCGGGTCTTCAAGGACTGGGCCACCATCTTCAACAACGACGGCACCCTCGCCAGCGCGGTCCTCGACCGCCTGCTGCACCACCACGAACATGTTATCATCGAGGGGAAGAGCTATCGTATGCGCAAGCCGCAGGAGCAGTGACGGGAAAAAACTAACCCGGCAGAATCGGAAACTTCTGTTCCGGCGAAATCAGAAAAAACTAACCCGGCGGTGACAACTCAGCGGGGCTCATGGTCCCGACTGCGTGTGTGGATGTGGCCTGACCCAATCGTTCCTACTGCGAAACCGCGTCCATTCCGGATCGTCAAACATACTCATAAATGGCTGAAAACGGCTGTGTTATGATAGCGTCGAAGATCGCTGGACCCCTACAGCGGCGGGCTTGAAGCTATTTCTCTGGCGTGGGCTGGGAGACTCGCTTGAGAACGTAACTCCCTCTGACCAGCTGGAGAACGCGCTCCACGACAGCTGCGCTGCCGCTGATGAGCGCTAGGTCCAAGATCGACCGCCCAGAAAGGTCTCTGGCGGTGAAGTCTGCTTCCTCGTCCAACAGAAGCAGTGCCATGGCCTCCAGGCGCTGGTAAGCAGTCTGGTTCCGAGACGGCATGGCGTCCGCAAGATCACACAGAAGACGTGATAGGGGCGTCTGTCCCTCCTCGTTCCGGGCATCAAGGCTGGCGCCGCTTGCCAAGAAGAGGCGCACCAGAGCGACGTCAGTAGTGAGAGCCGCATAGTGCAGCGGAGTGTTCCCTTTTCCTGCTATCCCACACGAGGTCTTCGCATTGACATCAGCGCCACGGTGGACCAGGTGCTGAGCAATATCCACTCTTCGGGGGTTCTCGCCTTCCGGAGCTGTTGTCACAAGAAGGCCGTCCCCCACGGTACGCCCCTCGAAAGCGATCGTCTCAAAGAGTGGCGTGTGCCCGTATCTGCCCGGGGCATTGATATCTGCTCCCGAGGCAAGTAGCAGCTCGATCGCGGCAAGCTTGCGACCCCGAACGGCCAAATGCAATGGAGTCGTCCCGCTGTACCGTCTGCTGGAATAGGAGACCACATTGGCCTTTGCTCCGCCTCGAAGTAGGGCCTCGAGGGATTTCGTGTCACCGCATTCGCTCGCGACGTGAACCGGTGTGAGCCCGTCCCAGGTTACTCGAGCATCAGGGCTGCCTCCAGCCGCGAGGAAGCCATGGATTTTCCTGAGACTCATGCTGGCGCCGCCCCGATGCCACGCATGCCACCACGACTCCTGCTTGCCCCCGGCCTCAATGAGTAGCCGCAAGACTCGTGAGTATCCCAACTCCATGGCGAAAGAAAGTGCGGTCCGTCCAGACACATCCCCTGCATTGACATCCGCGCCCGCATCCAGAAGAACCTGGATGGGGCCTGTACGAGCCTTGGAGCTACTGTGTAGGCTTCGGGGGCAGG
>JANQGB010001220.1 GCA_028277545.1 Phycisphaerae bacterium
GGCGGCAAGCTCTGGGAACAGAAGAAGGGCCGCCCCAACCGTGATGCCTTCCGCCGGCTGGTCAAGGCAGGTCGTGTGCACGGCGCCCTGGCGTTTGCCGACGAAGTGCCGGTCGGCTGGTGCTGCCTGGGACCGCGCGCCGACTTCCCACGGCTGGAACGCACCAAGGCACTGGTTACTGACTGGGACCAGGACACCTGGTCCGTGGTGTGCTTCTACATCAACTCGAAGTGGCGTCGCTGCGGAGTGGGTGGTGAGCTTCTGGCCCTGGCGGTTGACCTGGCCCGGCGGAACGGTGCCCGGCGTCTCGAGGCATACCCGGTGGCACCCAAGAGAACGGATCGAGCAATGCCGGCCGCCTTTGCCTGGACGGGCGTACCAGCCATGTTTGCAGGGCACGGGTTCGAGGTGCTCCCGCGCGCCGGCTACTCCCGCGACGTCTACGTGCTTGACCTATAGTCCGGCGGCCCACTCAACGCTGGACGGCCAGATGGACGGTGCCGAGCACTTGGGAGGCGGTACGGGGTGCCAGTTCAGGGCACGTGCTCAGCTCGCATCGCTGGATCAGTTCCGGGTGCGCTGACCGTAAGGCGACCAGGGCCTCGATGCCTCCGGTCACACGGTCGCCGCCCTCGAAGGCCGCCTGGGCCAGCCAGGCCGAGACTTGCACGGCCGCGTGGCTGGGGTAGATCAACGCCACCACGTGGGGCAGGTCGCTGGCCGGGAGGACTACCTGTTCCAGTTGTGCGTGACAGGGCAGGGGCTTGGTTTCTGCGAAGGTACAGACCGCCTTGAAGTCCGCATCTGCCCGCTCTCGGATAGCCGAGGCGAAGACCAGGGCCTCCTCGCCCTCCAATGAGTGCGGTGTCATGCCCTGCAGCTCGATCGTGCCGTCCTGATCCACGCGGTGAATGCGATAGGTCGTGCCACCAGCGTGCTGCGGGTCGCCCCGTAGGATGTTGATCTCTTCAGCGGTATAGCCGACTGACACGTGGTTTCCGAAGTCGTACACGAACAGCCCGACGTAGCGCTGCGGGGCGTTGAGTGGTGGCAGTTTCATGACGGCATTCTCGAGAGCGCCTGGCCCGGGGGACGTCGATGCAGTGCCTCAGACTGGCCGGCGTTTTCGATCGACGCGTATAGGCAGCGTCGTCGACGATTGGGTGTCCGCGCGAACTGAAGTTCGCGGCTCGTTAAGTTTCGGCAGTCCGCGCCAACTGTAGTTCGCGGCTCGTTACGATTCGGTAGTCCGTGCGAACTGAAGTTCGCGGCTCGTTGCGATTCAGTAGTTCTGAGGCACTACACTAACGGGGGCCTGGTTGCAGTTCAATGCCAGGTGGCGTCCGCTTGCGCTACTCTTCGTTCTCGCCCGCTGCCTCTTTCATCAGCGCGGCGCGTCGTTTGGCCTTGGCGTCGGCGCACTGGCCGCAGGCGCTGAAGATCAGCCGCTCGCGAGCCGGCGGGCCGTTGTTTTGCGCTGGCGGGATTGCCTTGAGTGACCGCTGCGTCTCGCTGGCGCTGATGGCCAGAGCCAGATCGCCACCCACGTTCTCGACCAGGGTGCGCAACGCATCCTGGTACCCCATGGGGAACACCTCGGCATGCAGAGGGAAGCGAGAGAAGTACTGATCGTCCAGCATTTCTCGCAGGCTGGCGGTGATGTCCATGATGCCCCTGCTGTCGGCGGTGTGATATAGCCCCAGCAGGTGGCCGGTCTCGTGGCTGGCGACGTTGGCCAGGGCCTGCGAGATCTGCTCGACCGTCGGCTCCAGGCCGGCGAAGGCCGCGAAGGTGTCGACGAAGATGATGGCTTCCTGGTTCAGGCGCTCGTTGTACTCATCTACGTTCTCGGCCACGCCCAGCAATTCGGCGTCGTAGGCACCAAAGTGGACAGTGGTGTAGACACCCGCCGGCGGCGGGCCGTCGGCCGAGCAGTAGAAATCAACGTTCAGGCCGGTGTAGTCCTCCTGGACCATGCGAAACACGGTGTAGATGATGTCGCTCGACTGGCCGGCGAAGCGCGGTTCGATGGTACTGGCGTCGAAAGCAGGCACGTCGATAGGGGGGCGACCTCCGATCTGCACCGCGGATGCGCCTTCGAAATTGAAGTAGACCTGCTGGGGCCGCGGTGCTTCAGGGGGCTCCGCTTCGGTGAGGGTCACGTCGAGCGTATAGTCGCCGGTAGTGAAGCTGGCCGGACTGGACGCCACCGCGATCAGGCAGCGCGGGCTGTCATGCCGCACAAGCACCTTCGCCAGGGGATCCATCAGTCCGGCATAATAATCGCGGTCATCGTTGGTCAGCAGGATAGTCTCCTCGGCATCCATGATGGCCACGACGGGGTCGAGCGATGAGGACGCCCGCGCCTCGACCAGCAGGGTGTCACCCGCGAAGACCGGTCCGATGTCGTAGATGTTGACCTGTCCGGTGGTGCTGAGCGTGCCCCTGGCCGAGGCCATGACGCTGGGAGTGATCTCCCACTCATACTTCACATCGACCGGTTCGACCGAGGTCGCGCCGGGTTCCTGGTCCCCGCTGTCGCTGGAGGTGATGGTCTCCGGCGGGGCCAGAGTGGCGCCGGAGGCAGCACTCGGCCCGCCACAACCCGTGATGTAGGCGCTGACCGCGAGCGCGCAGATAGCGCTCGCCAGGGTGCGCACCAGCCCTGCGCTGTCCATGGGCTTCCCCCATTCTGTTCAACCGGGTGAGCGAGCCTTGGCGGTCC
>JANQGB010001286.1 GCA_028277545.1 Phycisphaerae bacterium
CGAGACTGTCGACCACGCAGCCCATCAACAGGTAGAGCACCATGATGGCGAACGCGATTTGGATGCCCGACAGCCCCAGGTCCGACACGATAGTCCAGATCGCGTCCTGGTCCGACTGCTCGCGGACGAACATGGGCACGACCATCCGGGCTCGTTCGAGCAAGGCCGCGACGTCCACGAACAGAGTCATGGCCCGGCGGTCGGCGTCTCCGCCGAATCTGACCCGCGGCAGCGTCAGCCGAGGACTCTGGGCCAGTGAGCCTGCTCCCTCAGCAGGTGGGTCGAGCAGCTTCTCCACGGTCTCCTTGCCGGTGGCCAGGATGAAGTACCCATCGGCAGCTCCGAAGAACAACCCACCTGGAACCGGGACGGCCAGTTGCTGCATGGTCCTGCCGGCCACGGGAAACTCGATGGTCGGCGGGGCGCCGGACGCCTTGAGAATGCCCAGCAGGTCAGCGGTGAAGCCATCCGCCCGATCGCCGAGCTGCAGCACCAGCGCTGACTGGACGAAGGGGCCCGTCTCCCCGAAGCCGGCATCAATGACCGCAATGGCCCCTGGATTGAGGCAGATGTCGAATACCAGTCGCCGGACTGCCTGGTAGGTCCTGGCATCCTCCTCCTCGTCGGCCATCCGGTGGACGAAGCTGTCTATGGCGCCGTCTAACATGCTGAAGAATGTCCGGACCTGAGGTTCGGCCAGAGTCTGCCCCAGGGCAGTATCCCGGGCGGCGGTCGCGGCATGGTTGCACCCGGACCAGCCGACATAGAGCAGCGTGTTGCCGGGCAGACGCTGAGCCAGATCCACCGACTCGGCCGGCGCTGCCGTCGAGGTGAGAGGCAAGACGCCCAGGAAGACCACGGCAGCTACGGTTTGATTGCCAAGAGCGCGTTTCACGGTTCGTCCTCCGCTTGACCAGGTTCGAGATTTGTTCTGCAAAGCACACCCGCAGCACAGGCGGGGCGCCCCGATCCGGAGGGCATGTTACGCCAAGCAGCCGGAGTCGAGCAAGGACGGTGACTTCAGATTGCAGAAAGCGGTCTGCGCAGCGGCGCCGTTTCGGCTATGCTATCCGCGAGCGGCCCGTGCGGCTGCCGGCAGTCGGGCGACGTGCGGCCGGAGGGCCACCGGCCGGCACAAGAGTTCGGGTTTGAGAGGTGGATCAGCTATGTTGAGCAACACGATTCGCGCGCTCCGTTCAGCCGATCAGCCCACCGAGCGGGCCGCCGAGGCTGAGGCCCTTGTTCGCCAGGCCAGGCAGCTTTGCGCGCAAGATCCGCAACTCGAGGCGCTCTGCCGGGCGGCAGAGGCGCTTCTCGAAACCCTGGATCGGGCCGGCGAGCCCGTCGACCCGGGTGACCCACTGATCGGGAAATGCCATGCCTTTATCGACCTGGCCCGTCTCAAGTCGGTTCGTCGGGCGGCCTACTCCTCGCTTTCAGGAGGACCGGGCGAACGCTGGGTGAATCTGATTCTCAGCCTGATTGAGAAGTCGCACTTTACAACAGGGCCGATGTTTCGGCAGAGGGCAGCCCAGAATCCGGACAAGACTCTCTTTGTCGTCCCGCAGGGGGAGCACGCCACCGAGTACACTTGGCGGCAGGTGCTCCAGAGCACCGAAGAGATCGCTCTGGGTATGGCTGCCTGCCTGGGCGAAGGGAAGGCCAGCGACACGGAGCGCTGGAGAGTCGCTCTGCTCACACCCAACCGCATCGATGGGGCGCTGGCCGACCTGGCCTGCCTGACCAATGGAATCTTCAACACGGTGGTGCCGGCCAACTCGGTTGAATCGCAGATCGAGCACATCGTGCACGAATCCGGAGCCCGCCTGCTGGTGGTGTCGGGCGGCCAACTTATCCAGAAGGCCTTGACCGTGCGCGAGGACCTGCCCCGAGTGGAGTGGATCGTCACGCTGGACGATCTTCCTCGGGCACCAGGATCGCGCGTGATGTCCTTGAAGGAACTGATCACCCGCGGGGCCGAGGTGGACCCGGCGGTGCTGACGAACCTGCGCAGCGGCGTCCGCTCGTCAGACGACGCGACGACCATGTACACCTCGGGCACGACCGGTCTGCCCAAGGGCATACGATTCTCGCACCTGAACCTGGTCAGCAAGCGCTTCTGCCGGGCGGCGGCCTTGCCGGAGATCGACGAAGACGAGGTATTGCTGTGCTACCTGCCGCTGTATCACACCTTCGGCCGATGGCTGGAGATGATGGCCTGCGTTCACCTGGCGGCCACGTACATCTTTGCGGAGAACCCGTCGACCGAGACACTCATACAGCATATGCACCGCTTCCAACCGACGGCCATGATCAGCGTTCCCAAGAAGTGGCGCGACCTCCATGCCCGGGTGGTAGGCACCGAGGGCGACCAGGCGCGCCCCGAGACGCCGGATGACCCGGAGCAGATTCGCCGGGCGGTCACTCGCCTTACCGGCGGACGGCTGCGCTGGGGCCTGAGCGCCGCCGGCCGCCTGGATCCTGACATCTTCCGGTTCTTCCAGAACAACGGGATCGACCTGCTCAGCGGGTACGGCATGACCGAGGCCACGGGTGGCATAACCATGACACCGCCCGGCTGCTACCTCGAGGAATCCATCGGCAAGGCCCTGCCGGGCATCGAGATCTCGCTGGGGGAGGACGGCGAACTCCTGCTGCGCGGCCCCTACGTCACCAGCGGATACGCCAATCCGGAAGACAACGCCAACGCCTTTCAGGACGGCTGGTTCCGAACCGGCGACCTGGTCAGTTGCGACCAGCAGGGCTACCTCCGTCATGTCGATCGCAAGAAGGACATCTACAAGAACGCGAGCGGCCGCACCATTGCCCCGCAGCGTATCGAAGCACTCTTCGCCGATTTCCCGGAGGTGGCCCGGGTCTTCGCCGTGGGCGACGGGCGCGAGTACGTCACCCTGCTGATCCGCCCCAACATCGACTACGCCGAAGTCCGCTTCGACCGGATGAACGCCGGCGCCCGACATGATTACTTTCGCGAGTTGGTCGTGTCCTGCAATCGATTCCTGGCACCGTTCGAGCGGGTGGTCAGTTTCGCCCTGCTGGATCGGGATTTCTCGCTGGCTCGGCGGGAACTTACCCTGAAGGGATCCTTCCGCCGGGCGGTGGTGGAAGAGAACTTCCGCGAAATCATCGAACCCATGTACGCCTCCACGGCGATCCTGCGCGAGGTGGACGGCATCCGCGTCAAGGTGCCCATTGCCTTCCTGCAGCACCTGGGGGCCACGGAGACCGGCACGCGCGTTCGCACCGGCAACCTGCCGGGCCTGCAGTTCCGGGCGATTGGCAAACGGCTGCGGATTCGGCGCGACCCTTCCGCTCGTGATCGCGTCTGGGTCGGCAACTGCTGCTACCAGCTCGACCGCGAGGTGATCGATCTGGACGATTGGGTCCGCCTGCCCGACCTGTGGGTGGGCAACGCGGAGTTGACCCATATCACGGGAGAAACGGTCCTGCTCTGGTCACTGTCGGCTGGCGACCGGGTGCCAGAAGCGCGGATGACGGACGTGCAGAAGCCCAGCGCGCCTGTCGACGAGTGGCGCAAGCGCCTGGAGGCAGCCGAGGGGGCGACCCCCAGCCTGCTGACGGTTCACGCCGCCGCTGTGCTCTTGAGCGGCGACGACACTGAGGCCG
>JANQGB010000027.1 GCA_028277545.1 Phycisphaerae bacterium
CAAGATCCACGCCACTTCCTGCCAGCAGGGCCGCGCTGCCAACCAGCACCTCCTGGCCCGCGACCGTCGCCCTCACCCCCAGCCCCGGCTGGTTGACGAAGTGCTCCGCCTCCCTCAGCGGCAGGTCCCAGCCCCTGGCCTGAGCCACGATCGCCCTGGCCAGCGGATGCTGCGAGTACTGCTCGGCAGAGGCTGCCCACTCGATAACACCGCGCTCGTCGGTTATGCCGTGGTCCCCAGGCAGGACGACCACGCTCTCGACAGCCAGCACACCAGTGGTGAGCGTTCCGGTCTTGTCCAGCAGCACGTCCGTCACCCGGCCGGCCGCTTCCAGGGCTGCCGCGTCGCGCACCAGAATCCCCCGCAGCGCCGCCGCCCCGGTGGCAACCAGAACCGCAGTCGGCGTTGCCAGCCCCATGGCGCAGGGACAGGCGATCACCAATACTGAAACCGCACATCTGATAGCCCAGCCGAGCCCGCGGTGGCCATCCGGCACCGCGGCCCAGCCTGCTCCGGTGGCGATCAACCAGCCCGCACAGGTCACCATCGCAGCCAGAATTACCACCGGCACGAACACGCCGGCCACCCGGTCGGCGATCCGTTGCATCCGGGTCTTGCCGGCCTGGGCCTGTTCCACAGCCCGGACGATACGGCCTACGGCAGACTCGGCCCCCACCGCGGTGGCCTCCAGGGTGATTAGGCCCTCGCATACCACGCTGCCGGCCCGAATCTCGTCTCCTACGCCCGAAGCAATGGGCAGCGACTCCCCGGTGAGAGCGCCGCAATCCACCGCCGCCGTGCCTTGCAGAACTACGCCGTCGACCGGAACCACCATCGCCTCGGCCACACGTAGCCGGTCGCCGATGCTGATACTGTCGATCGGTACGGTCTCCGTCGTTTCAGCCACCACGCGCTCAGCCGTGGTGGGCATCCGCTTGGCCAGGAGAGCCACGGCCCCGGAGGCTGTGCGGCGTGCCCGGGCTTCGATATGCCTGCCCAGGGTGATGAAGGCGATGACCATCGCGGCCGCATCGAAGTAGAACGCTCCCTGCGAGGGGCGGGCCAACTCTGCGGCGCTGGCCAGAAAGGCCGCAGATACGCCGATCGACACCAGCAGATTCATGTTCGGATCGCGGTAAGCGGCCGCACGCAACCCATCGCCCAGAATCGGCCGGCCGGCCGGCGAGGCCAACAGCAGCGCGCAAATCGCCCCCTGCACGAGCCGCCACCAGTCGTAACCACTTTGTGATAAAGGCTTAATGGCTGGCGCCACGTGCTCCAGCCCGACAACCAGCAGACCCAGGACAATGGCCGCCAGTAGCGCCAGCCGATCCGGCCGCGTTCCGATCGCTACCTGGGTAGTAACGGCCCCGGCGCTGGCTGGCTCGGACTCAGTGGCGTCGTAGCCGGCATCGCGCAGCGCCGCGATCAGGCGGCTGGCCGACGCCGACGGAGACGTCACCTCCACAGCGGCCAGCCCGCTGATCAGGTTCACCCTGGCCCGGGCGGTACCGGATACCGCGCCCAGAACGCCCTCGACCCTGGCCACGCAACCGCCGCAAGTCATCCCATCAACCTGGAGGTGGATCGTACGGGCGCAGGAACCCACTGGCGGGTCTGACGCGTCGCCTCTCTGGCCGGGTGCCTTCATTACCGCCATACCTCGCTGAGCCAGCACATCAACATCGGCCACAAATCCGGTCCCCGGAGTAATGGCCGCCTTCTGCCCGAAGGCTCCTCGCCTGGCCCAGCATTCTAATCGCCGCTCAGTCAGTGTTCACGTCGTCGCCTCGGCGATCACGTGAAGTGAAGATGGAAATAGTCAACAGGGGCGAAGAGCCGCCGTCGCCGCCCTTCCCAGAAAACCGGAGTTCAGATTCCGTAAATCTTGCGCAACGGGCTGAGCGAAATTTCCCAGGTCGCGTAGGCCGCGTTTTGCGCTTCCAAACGCGAGACCGGCAAGGGCGGTCTGGGGGCGGCGGAGGCGGGTCGACGGTCGTTTTCTGGCCTTAGAGGTTTATCTAGTTCGCCTTCCCGGTGCTGGCATACGGCTTGCTCGTGGAGATATGCGACCGGGCGTCTGACTTAGCGCCGGCGCTGGTTTTGCGGCTGTCGGCGTGCTTTTTGCGTGGCTGTGCCCGGGACCAAAATAAACACAAACGTACGATTGACAAGGACTTGCTTTTTAGTTTATGTTGTGCCACAATGACATGTGGCAGTCGTTTGTAGAATCCCGCGAACGCCGGCAGACCGGCGCTTCGATAGAAGGAATAGACCGAACCTGATCGCCACAAGCGATTGGAAAGTCTCGAACTAGGCCAACGGCAACCAACGCCCTTCCGCTGCAATCCCCTCTCCGGCCCGAACATGGAAGGGCGCCGTTGGCCTTTCCTCTTTTTTACATAGCAGCCCGAACCACTTGGCGGTTCCAAGGCCCGCCCGGCCAGCGAGTGGCCAGTAGTACGCCGGGATTCCGCAGCCTGGCCGACTGGGTAGGTGCCCTTTGCCGCTAGCCGTGGCGGGTAGTCCCGCGACAACCAGGGTTATACAGTGTTACTGGATTCGATCTCCGGTGACCTGGACAAGGCCCGGCCGTCCTGGTAGCTGTGGAGTCTCATGGAGAGACCGCAGCACTATGGAGAGATCAAAATGAACCAGGAATATGGCTCTGGCATCGGGATGATGCCGGTGCAGGCGGAGAGCGGCGAAGTCCGGGCGGAGTTCATCGTCAAGACCTACGCCCACCTCTTCGGGGCCATCATCGCCTTCGTGTTGATCGAGGTGGCCCTTTTCCAGGCGGGCGTGGCGGAGAGACTGGCCCGGACCATGTTGGGGTTGCCTGGAGGTTGGCTGACGATCCTGGGCGGCTTCATGGTGGTTAGCTGGATTGCCAGCCGAGCCGCCCACACCGTCTCATCGAGTGCCGGTCAATACGCGGCTCTGGCCGCGTTCGTGGCGGCCGAAGCGCTGATCTTCGTTCCGCTGTTGTACGTAGCCAATCAGCAGGCAGATGGCATCATCGCCAGTGCCGGGATTGTGGCGTTCGGCGGCTTCACCGGGCTGACAGTCATCGCCTTCATGACCAGGAAGGACTTCTCCTTCCTCGGAGGCATGCTGCGCTGGGCGGGATTCTGCGCCCTGGGCGCCATCGTGGTAGCCGTGCTGTTCGACTTCTCGCTGGGTGTGTGGTTCAGCATGGGCATGATCGTCTTCGCCGGCGGGGCGATACTCTACGATACGTCCCAGGTTCTGCACCACTATCCCAAGGATCGGCACGTGGCCGCCTCGCTCGAACTCTTCGCCTCGGTGGCGTTGCTGTTCTGGTACGTGTTACGGCTGTTCATGGCCTCACGGGATTGACACGGC
>JANQGB010000066.1 GCA_028277545.1 Phycisphaerae bacterium
GTAACAGGCTGCGAAGAGCAGGTGCCCCAGGAACATGTTGAGGATAGTAACCGGGTGCTTACCACCCTCGTGTGGCAGGTGAAGCGAGACGAACGCCGCCCCGGCCAGCAGCAACGCCACCGGCAGATTCCACCGGGCAACGATCTGAAAACCGTAGCCGCGTACGAGAGTCTCTTCCTGGGCGGCCAGTCCAACACACAGCAGGGCACCCCAGAGGATGCCGGAGCGCTGTCGAGCCAGGTCAGGATTGACTGTCGTCTGGGCCCATCCCGCTACGACATACACGCCCCAGTAAGCAACGCACAGCCCCGCACCCGCAAGCATGCCCAGCAGCAGGTGTCGCCCCCAGGGCCGGTCAAGACCCAGGCCGATCGCCGAGAACGGCTGCCGGTCGAAGAGCCGCACGCAAAGCCAGGAGGCCGCCACGGTTGCGGCCGTACCCAGAACATAGAAGACTGCCTGCCCGTCAATCTCCGGCACGAGCTGCGACAGCACCAACGCCACGACGGTGGCGGGCAACAGACCGACCAGGGCCAGACCCGCAAAGGCGGCCACCTTCCAGATAGCCCGGACCTCTCTGGCGTGCTCTTGCGTCATACCGCGCCTCGTAGGTGCGTCGCTCGTGACGCCCGGCTGAGATGCGTTAGCTGCCCCCGATATTGGCCGGCGGACGCGCGCCCCAGCCCCCGGCACCAGGCAGAATACCGACGCTGACGTAGCCCTGCAAACTGCCCGCTCGCGACCGGCATGCGGCCTACGGTGTCCATCGCCGTTAGACCCGGTTATCCTGTAGTTCATGACCAACGACGCCGACACGCCTGTGCGGTACTGCGGCATCGACTACGGCGCCAAGCGGGTGGGCCTGGCCATCAGCGACCCCGGCAGCGGGATGGCCTTCCCCCTGACGACGCTGCAAGTCTCCGGCGGGCGGGACGACCAGATAGCGGCCATAGTGAAAGCGACAGCCGAAGAGGAGGTGGACGAGTGGGTCGTTGGGCTGCCGCTGAACATGGACGGCACCGAAGGACCTCAGGCCAGAACCACCCGCAACTTCGCCGAGCGCCTGGCCCAGGTCACTGGCCAGCGGGTACACCTGATCGACGAACGATTGAGTTCACAACTGGCCGACGAATACCTCCGCGAGGCCGAGCTAACCAACAAGAAGCACAAGGCCCGCCGCGACCGGGTGGCCGCCCAGATCATCCTGCGGACCTTCCTCGAACAGCGATCCGGCGATGAGGGGTGAGCCGCCGTAACGTATCGGAGTGCGCCTGAATTCGACGGGTAGCTTCAGAACCGAGCGAACGCTAAGATCGTACGTGGCATTAGGAGGCGCCGATTCGGATGAATGCGCAGCCGACATTCGCGATCGATCTCTCCGAAGATTTCCCACACCTGGACCGCGCGCCGATTGTCGAGGCGGTGATTCACTGGAGTGCCCGGAGTGAAAAGACCCTGCGCCCCGAGGAGTTGCAGGATCATCTGAAGATGCGGCTGCCCGATTATCCAAATGTTCAGACTCAACAGGAACTACAGCTTGAAGCGCAGATCGCCCCCGGCAGCACCGCCCAGTCACAACACACCCAATGGCATGGCTTCCGCCTGGAATCGGCGGATCAGAGATACATCGCCCAATTCACGCGCAACGGCTTTGTTTTCAGCCGAATCAGGCCGTACGAGGACTGGAGCCGTTTTACCGAAGAGGCAAAGAGACTTTGGCGGCTTCACGTCGAACTCGCCGAGCCGTCCGAGATTGAACGGCTGGGCGTGCGGTTCATCAACCGCCTCGTGCCGGTCGAAATGGACAAGCTTGACGAGATTCTGACACTGCCGACGCGATGCCCCCCCTCACTGACCTTGCCGATCGGAGAGTTCCTGCATCGCAGCCGGTTCGCTGTGCCGGGGCATCCGTACAGTCTCAACGTCATTCAAACGACCCAACCGCCTGCGCCGCCTGACACAGACGCACTCGGCCTCATCCTGGACATTGATGTGATCACCACGAAAACCACCGATTTGGATGAGTCGGCGTTGGATGCCCGCCTGAGCGAGATGCGATGGCTCAAGAACAAGGCCTTCTATTCACTGCTCACTGAGCAGACGATCGAGCGCCTCCGGGAGCGCCAATCATGAGGTATACCGCCACCGGCCATGGCGTCAGTAGCGCGGCCCTGCACATCGCGGACGCGACGCGTCGTAACCGCCGCCATCTCCACAAATCCTCCGCGTTCGGAATCGAAAACGTGTTACTGGAGGAACTTGCCGAGGCCTGGGCCGAGTGCCAGGAGCCTAACTGGGATGGCTACGACGCGCTGCCCGTCTCCCGGGCAGCACTGCGGAACATGTATACTTTTCTGGAGGCGTTGCCCTTCGGTTTCCCTCGCCCTACCATCGGCGCGGATCCGCAGGGTCACCTCTCAGTCGAGTGGTATCGGAGCCCGCGACGCGTGCTGTCAGTGAGCGTCACCTCCGATGAGCTGCTGCACTATGCCGCGTTACTCGGCTCCAGCAAGACGAGTGGAACCGAAACGTTCTTTGGCGAAGTTCCCGAGAGCATCCTCAGCCTGGTCCGCCGAGTCTATTCATGATCGACCCGCGGCATGTGCCCGACGTCGCGCCCGAGGAGATGCTGGCCAGATTCATCCTCTCCCGCAGGCACATCCGCAGCAGCGACGCCACGATCAAGCCCGACGCATTCGTCCCACACCCCCATGACGAGCTGTCCGTGACCCGCCATAAAGACGCGGCGGAAAGTGAGGTTTGGAATGCCGGTCGGGCTATAGCGGAGTATCAGCAGCGGACGCTGCATGGTCGCGGAGACGTTCGTGCGGACGTCTTTGTCGAGAGGGGCCTCTCGGTACAGGCTGACCCGGTTCAAGGCCATGCAACGCTGCCCGACAACCCCAACCACGCCAACGTGACGAACTGGCCGAAGGACGATAAAGGACGGCAGAAGCTACTGGCCCTCGAAATCGCGGCAACGGCCAAGCTGGTTCGACCTGTTGTTTGACAGGTTCTCACATCCCGCCGCGACCGCGTGGCAGCCCAGATCATCCTCCGGACCTCCCGCGAACAGCAGACTCGGGACCAGGAGTCATCCGGAGTGGTGCATTATAGGGCGCGTACCCACTCGTTATTGGGGAGGACTTCTACAATGTGTTCACGCCATCATGTCCGTATCCGCCGTAGAGCAAGCTGCCTCCGTAGCTGTTGTCTTGTCTGGGTGCTCTTCGCTGTTGCGGTGTCGTCGACGTCAGCAGACCAGCATGCGCCGCCGGATGCCGGTAAAGGTGAGCCAGGCGACGCCCTGCCCCTGGATCGGCGCCCACTTGAACTATCCAGACGCCCGGGCGAGGACACAAGTTCCGGGCAACTGGGGGCTGGCGGTTACTGCGGGCGCGGCGCGAAACGGCGCAAGGAGTATTATGAACTGGAGAAAGACGGCGCCGTGCAGGCCACGGCTGAGATCGTGGTCCATTCACCGGACTACGCTTATGTAGTGCATGATCTGCTGGGTACCTTCCGCGCGGCTTGGTTGAAACACATGTCACGCAGAGTGCATGGACCGGCCGACAGCCAATTTCTGGAGTTCATTACCTGGCCTGGCTCATCCGATGGCAAGCAGATGATCCTGTTGCGTATGCCAGACGAGACCTTCCAGCCTGGCCGGGGCTTGGGAGCGGTAGCCTGGTACAGGGAAGACCAGGCGCGCGTCACCACAGTCTTCGTCTACTACGAAGGCCTCACGGGCCTGCCGGTGGGGGTCATTGACGCCAAGTTGGCCGAGTTCCCGAGCGACGTCAAACTGAACGACCCGCGGGTGGCCAACTGGCAGGCCAACGACCTACAGAAATGGGTGACTATGCTCCAGACCAAGCGCTATGACGATGCGTCCCATACCTACGCCTTGGTCGCGCTCCGTCAGTACGACCCGGCCGCGTTCGGCCTGCTCGAAGCCCGCATGAAGCGGAACGATGCCGAGGCCTACGCCGAGGTGGTGGAACAGGTCATCGCCAACATCCAGGCCCACGTCGATGCACACCCGGAGTTGCAGGTCCGAGCCGAGGAGGCGAGCGAAGACAAGGCGGAGTAGGCCCGACCTGGGTAGTCGTGAAGCCCGGGCGACCCAACTCCGTACCGCAGGCTTACGCCCTGTGTCAACAGCGATTACGATGCAGGCCAGATGTCTGCGTTGAGTGGCGATACTTCTATGGTGTGTTCACGCCGTCCTGTCCGTGCAGTCCATGATCGGGCAAATACCATTTGCGTTCTTGCGCTCGCATCGATTCTCGCAGCGGGAATCACGCTGCGGCTCGGTGCGGAGCCGATATCCACGGTGAGACTTGATCAACGTCCCTTCCAGTTACTCTGGGGGGCCCGCGAAGACGACACGCCCGGCGCGCTGAAGTTCGGCGCGTATTGTAATCGCGGCGCCGCGCTGACCAAGACCCACTACCGCTGTCGGGATTCCGCCTCCGGCGAGGCAACGGTCGAAGTTGTACGGCATGACCTTGCCTATTCCTACGTAGTCCACGATCTCTACGGTTTCCTGCAGGCGGCTAGCGCCCATCCGTCTCGGATGCCCCCACAACCTCGCCAGAGCGAAGGGTCGTCGAAAGATGTCGAGGGTCGTATCAAGCTCATCGACTGGCCGATCAAGGGCGGACGAGAGGGGCAGCAGGTCTGGTGCGTCAGGAACCAGGATGAGCAGACTGGCCAGGGCGTGGTCGCGTGGTACTCGGAGAGAGCCGAGCAACATACGACAGTCGTTATTCGCTACGAGGACCTGCCGGGCATACCCGTGAACGTCGTAAACGACTACCTTGCAGAGTATCCAAGTGCGTTGGCTACCGTTCAAACACAAGTGCAGAACTGGGAGGCGAACGACTTGCAGAAGTGGATGCACGTACTCCGTGCGGACGACAAGTCGGCCCATCAGCTCGCATGGCTCCACCTTCAACGGTACGACCGGGCCTCGTTCGGCCTGCTCGAAGCCAGCAGCAAGCGAAACGAACCCGAGGCCTACGCCGAGGCGGTGGAACAGGTCATCGCCAACATCCAGGCCCACATCGACGAACACCCGGACTTGCAGGTTGGCGCAGACGAGGCGAACGAAGACAATCCGGTGTAGGTTCGGCCGTAATGCGTGTGGCGCTCCGTGCAACGCAACTATGCCGCGCCGGCTTCCGCCCTGCTTCGACGGCGGTTACGAGGCACTTAAGATGCCTGCGTTGAGTGGCGATTCTTCTACGATGTTCTTACACCGTCCTGTCCGTATCCGCCGTAGAGCAAGCGGCCTCCGTAGCTGTTGTCTTCTCTGGGTGCTCTTCGCTGTTGCAGTTTCGCCGACGTCGGCAGTCCAGCCAGCGCCGACAGATGCCGGTAAAGGCGAGCCGGCCGACGCCCTACCGTTGGATCGGCGCCCCCTTGAACAATCCGGACGACCTGCCGAGGGCACCAGTGCCGGGGAAATGCAGTCTGCCGGTTACTGTGGGCGCGACGCGGTACGGCATGTCGAGTTCTACGAAGTGGAGAAAGCCGGCGTGGCGCAGGCCACGGCTGAGGTCGTGGTTCATTCACCGGACTACGCCTACGCCGTACACGATCTGCTGGGAACCTTCCGCGCGGCTTGGCTGAAAAACGAATCACGCAGAGGGCATCGACCGACCGACACCGAGTTCGTGGAGTTCATCACCTGGCCAGGCTCGCCAGAAGGCAAGCCGATCACCCTGTTGCGTGCGCCGGACGAGGCATTCCAGCCTGGCCGGGGCTTGGGAGCGGTGGCCTGGTACAGAGAGGACCGAGGACGAATCACGACAGTCATCGTCTATTACGAAGGTCTAACCGGCCTGCCAGTGCGAGTCATTGACGCCAAGCTGGCCGAGTTCCCGAGCGACGTCGAGCCAAACTACCCGCGGCCGGCCAACTGGCAGGCCAATGACCTGCAGAAGTGGTTGAGTATTCTCCAGACCGAGCCCTACGATACTCCGCCTCATAGGCGTGCCTTGGCTGGGCTCCGTCAGCACGACCGTGCCGCGTTCGGCCTGCTCGAAGCCAGCATGAAGCGGAACGATGCCGAGGCCTACGCCGAGGCGGTGGAACAGGTCATCGCCAACATCCAGGCCTACATCGACGAACACCCGGAGTTGCAGGTCCGAGCCAAGGAGGCGAGCGAAGACCAGCCGGAGTAGGCCCGGCCGCGGTGCGGGTGGAACCCGCGAAGCTCACCCAGCCCTGGCCAGAATCACCGCTGTTTCGGGTGGAATGTCTGATTCTTGTCACTTGGCAGCCCGCTTGGCGGTGGCGACAAAATTGCGAAGACCAGCTTCCTATCCCGCCCGGAGGGCGAACGATTGTTGCCAGGGGCTTCGAGCCCCTGGTTAGAGGCAGACCTCTCTTACTCATCTTCCGCCCGGAGGGCGCACGTCCGCCCGCCGGGCGGAACATCAAGAAACGACATGCGATTCACCCAGCGACTCAAGTCCCTGGCTGCGACCTCGTGCCCTCCGGGCGAAGACTTGGTCTGTCCGAGACCGCTTACTCGCCTGGGCGAGAACTCTGCCCACGCTCGCCCGGGCCGAACCCGATCATTGGCGTCGGCGGTCAACTTGGGCCACAGAAAACGGGCTTATCTGGTCGATATCCAGCTTTGAAACTTAGGCGCGGCTGTGCTAACTTCTTGGTGTCTGGTCGTATACCGGCCCCGCGCGGCGGGTCGGGATTGAAATCGCCACGGATCGGCGGTCTACTTGGGCACAAGGAGGTACCCGACGACCGATGTTCCTCAAGCGCATTACGCTCTCCGGCTTCAAGAGCTTCGCGGACAAAGTCGATTTCGACTTCAGCCCGGGCTTGACCTGCATCGTGGGCCCCAACGGCTGCGGCAAGAGCAACGTGGTCGACGCCTTCAAGTGGGTGCTCGGCGAGCAGTCGGCCAAGTCGCTTCGCGGCGGGCAGATGCAGGACATGATCTTCAACGGCTGCGCCAGCCGCCGCAGCAGCGGCATGGCCATGGTCATCCTGACCTTCGACAACACCGACCGCTCGCTGCCCATGGACTGCGACGAGGTGGCCGTCGGCCGCAAGCTCTACCGCTCCGGCGAGAGCGAATACCTGGTCAACAAGGAGACCGCCCGCCTCAAGGACATCCGCGAGCTGTTCATGGACACCGGCGTGGGCACCGACGCCTACTGCGTGATCGAGCAGGGCCGGGTGGATCTGCTGCTGCAATCCAGCCCCATCGAGCGCCGGCAGGTGTTCGAAGAGGCGGCCGGCATCAGCAAGTACAAGGCTCGCAAGCGCGAGGCCATCCGCAAGCTGGAGCGCACCGAGCAGAACCTGCTCCGTGTGGCCGACATCATCGAAGAGGTGGAACGCCGTCTCCGCAGCGTCAAGCTGCAGGCCGGCAAGGCCCGCAACTGGCAGACCTACGACGCCCGCTTTCGGGAGCTGCGTTCCAGCTTCTCGCTGGCCGAATACCACCGGCTGACCGAGTCCATCGATGCCGGCCGGCGCAAGGTAGACGATCTCACCGACGCGGTGACGGCTCTGCGGACCCAGATCGACGCCAACGAGGCCGAGCTGGCCCGGCTGGTCACCGACGGTGACCGGCTCTCGGCCGAACTCTCGCAGGCCGAGAACGAATACCTCCAGCTCCAGTCGCAGATCACCGCCCTGGAGGAGCGAACCGAAGCGTCCGCCCGCCGCGTGGTGACCGAGCAGGAGCACCTGGCCCACGCCGGGCAGCGTCTGGCGGCCCAGCACCAGCGGCGGGAGCAACTGGTGGTCGAGATCGACCGGCTGCAGGACCAGTCCGCCGCGCTGGACCGGCAGATTGCCGAGCAGAACGCAACCATCCAGGGATGCCTGGACCGCGATCGCGGATTGGACGCAGACCTGATCCAGGCCCAGGCCATGCTCGACGACGAGAAGGACGGCGTCATCGAGCTGATGCGGCGCACCACCGAGCTCCACAACGAGATATCCAAGCTGGAGACCCACCGCGACTCGCTGGAGGGACAAAAAGGGCGACTGTCCGAAAGGGACGCCCAGATCGCCGAGGAGTTGCGCGGCCTGCTGCGGCGCAAAAGTGACCTGGAGGCCCGACAGGCGGAAGTCGAGGCCTTGATCGAGGCGGAGATGAAACGCCTCGAGGAGAAGAAGGCCGAGGCCACCCGCGTGCATGGCTTGCAGGCCGATCTGGCCCAGGAGATCACCACCGCCAAGGAGCTGCGGAGCGGCCTGGCCTCTCGCAAACAGCTTCTGGCGGACCTGGAACAGGAGATGGAAGGCGTAGGCGCCGGCGTCCGCGAACTGCTGGCCGCCAAGGTCGAGTCGCCTGGCGATGCCGCCCTGGCCTGCATCGAGGGCATGGTGGCCGACCTGTTCGAGGCAGACCTGGTCCACGCCCTGGTGGTCGAGTCCGCGGTAGGCGAGCGCGATCAGCACCTGGTCGTCCGCGATACCGCCGCTTTCCTGGCCGACCCGGCTCGGTTTGAGAGCCTGACCGGCCGGCTGACCGCCATTTGCCTGGATCGCCTGCCGCCGGTGGTCAACGTGCGGGACTTCTCCGCCCACCCCGGCTTCGTCACTCCGGCGGTGGACTTCGTCAACTTCCCGCCGGAGCTGGAACGCCTCGCCCGCCACTTGCTTGGCAAGACGGTAGTAGTGGAGACAATCGAAGTTGCGTTGGACCTGGCCAATCAGGACACCGACGGCCATCGTTTCGTCACTCTCTCGGGGCAGGTGGTCGAAGCGGACGGCTGCATCCGTCTGGGGCCGCCCTCCAGCCAGGCCGGCCTGATCTCCCGCAAGAGCGAGCTGCGTGACATCGACCAGCAGATCGAGGAAATCGCGGCCCAGATCGAGACGCTGACCGACCAGCTCAATCGCACCAATGCCGAAGCGGCCCATCTCGACGAACTCCAGCAGGAGCTCCGCGGCGCCATCCACGAAGGTCACACCGCCCGGGTCGAAGCCACGGCATCGCTGGCCAACGTCAACGAGGCCATCCGCCGCCTGACCGACGAGCAGCCGCTTATTGCCGGTGAGGTGGCCATAATCGAGCACCAACTGGCCGAGGCGCAGGCCCGCAGCGCACAGAGCCGCGAATCACTGGACCAGGCGCAGCAGGAGAACCAGCGGCGCGAGCGGCAAGTGGCCGTCTACCAGGAACGGATCGACGAACTTGTCCGCCTGCGAACCGAACTGCACGAGGAGTTGACCGAAGCCAAGGTCCGCGCCGGGCAGCTCTCGGAGAAGCGGGCCGCCAGCATAGAGGCCTGCCAGGGCTATCGTCGCGACCTTTACGAAGTGGAGAGCGCGGTGGCGTCGGCCGCTCGCGAGACGGAGGAAGGCCGCCGCCGAATAGCCGAGGCTGAGGACGCCATCCTCGAAGGCCGGCTGCTGCTGGGGGAGCGTAACCTCGACGCCCGGCGCATCGACGCCGTGGCCATGCGTCTCCGCCGCCAGCGCGAGATGCTGCGCGTCGAGGGTGAGCAAATCTCCGCAGCCACGAAGACCTCCCGGATCGAGGTGGAGGAGGCGGAAACCGAGCTTCACGCTGCTGATATGGGCTTACAGGAGGCCAACGTCCGCCGCGACGAACTCGTCACCCGGGTACGCGACGAGTTGGACGTCGAGCTGGCTGCCAGTTACGAAAGCTACGACCACGCGGAGCGCGATTGGACGGCGGTTGAAGAGGAAATCGCCGAACTGCGAGGCAAGATCGACCGCCTGGGCAACGTCAACCTGGACGCCATCGCCGAGCAGGAGGAGTTGGAGCAACGCCAGGGCTTCCTGACCGCGCAGCGCGACGACCTGAGCGAATCCGAGGCCCAG
>JANQGB010000199.1 GCA_028277545.1 Phycisphaerae bacterium
ACTCTCACAGACGCCCTTCGACGGCCAGGATTTTGGGCCCTGGCACTACGAGTACACCGGAGTGGGCGAACGCGAGACCAGCCTGGTGGCCGACGCCGAGCAGCAGATCACCGAAGTCATCAACCCGCCCTTCGTGGCCGGCGAGGTGATTCGGGCGACCCGCGATTCCGGCTATACGCCACGGGCGACGGTCGAGACGGAGACCGGTGAGACCTCCGTTGTCTCGCTTGACTGGCTGTACGTGCCCGACAACGGCCGGGCCTGGGCTCGAAAGGCGGTGAGCTGCGATGGCTGATCCGTCCAGCTTCGCCAGGACAGTCGACGTCCCGTCCTTCATCAGCACCGGGTTCGGATCCCGGGTGATGGACCTGCTGTGCGGCGATTGCGACTGGTCCACGCAGTACACGCTGACCTTCACGCTGAGCCGCAACTACGTCACCGGGCCATGCAGCGGCGCCTTCGCCGACTGGACCGCCAGCCAACTTGAAGACGGCTGCACCGTCCACCTGGCCGAGCCTGACACGGCCGCCAACCTCTGCGAGTGGCGCAGCTACTCGGGAGATCCCGACGCCGCGGTTCACAACACCTTCTGGCTGTGCCAGAACACCTTCGGCGAAGACCTCTACACCTTCCCGCTGGCCTGGCGGCTGCGCTGGTTCCGCGGGCGGTTCCAGTTCCTGTTCATCGCCATTCGCCCGCGGACCGACCTGGTCGGGCATGATCCCGAGTCCTGGCACTGGATCCTGACCCAGACCGACTACCCGCGCCGTCACCTGCTGGTCGAATGGCGTCGCTGCGTGCAGGACGCCGGCGACTGCGCTGACGGCCCGGCCGGTACGTTCGGCATCCAGAATCTCGATCTCGAGCAGGACTACACCCCGGACATCTCCTGGTTCCTGGACGACTTCGGCGCCTTCGAGGTCGGCAGCATGGAGGTGGCCGCGGCATGAGCGTCTACGGAGCACGGGCCGCGTTGTTCCATGCGGCCTACACGCTGCAGATCAACGCCGTAGCCATGCAGCGCGACTGCGAGCATCACCCCTCCTTCGACTGGCCGGCCTCCATGCAGACCGGCCTGATCGCCAACCTGGCCTGCTATCCCGCCTACCCGTTCCGCGAGTGGGACTGGGCCACGGGCATGCCGGACTGCAAGCCGGTCTGGACCGCGGAGAACGTGCCGGGCACCTACGGCTACGTGGACTGCAACCCCTACTACGGCACGGTCCACGAGGTCAACCAGGCGGCGTACGTGGGCGTCAAAATAGTCCTGGACGCTCAGGGCCAGCCAACCGGCGACGTGACGCTCTACGCCATGGTCTGGGCCCGGGGCATGTGGTGGGACCACGTCGACGCCCCCTACCAGGGCATCGGCGGACCGACCTACGGCGCCTGCGGCTACTACTGCCCCACGCCAGGCAAGTGCTCCTGCATGGACTCCGGCCGGCCTTACAGCAAGTACCCGTTTCAGGAGCGGGACGAGACCTGCTGGGACTGCACCGACTTCCAGGGCTCGGGCCTGGATCACTACGTCAAGGCGGTCATCAACCTGGGAGAGTACACCGGACCGGACATGCTTCTGGGCACGCGCTCGGTCTTCAGCGGGGCCGGTAACTGGCCGGCCGGGCGGATCGGCAACAAGCCGCTGATCGATTCCAGCAGCACGTTCACGATTGGAGCGGCCGCGTGAGTTTTGGCGTGCGAGACAAGGCGACGGGCTGGCCGCTGGTGCAGGCGTCGGGGGCAGGCACGATGCCCCGCGGTGGCGTGGCCTCACTGGGCGACACCCTCACCGCCTGGAAACGGCAGCAGTGCGAGCAGTGCGTCCACGCCGGTCCGGCCGATCAGCCCTGCCAGCTCATCACCGAAGGGGCCTGGTGCAGCGCCACGTCCCGCGAGCGCACGCCAGCGGAGCAATACGTCTTCCAACTACGACTCGAGACCGGCCAGCATCACGCTGACGATCGATGTCCCTGGCGACAGCCGCCCTCGTTCGCCGAGCTGATCGCCATGGCGGAGACCACAGACGGAGCTGAACGATGAACTACTTCCTGGGCACGGCC
The DNA here is from genome assembly GCA_028277545.1 of Phycisphaerae bacterium. Taxonomy (GTDB): domain Bacteria; phylum Planctomycetota; class Phycisphaerae; order UBA1845; family UBA1845; genus JANQGB01. Next base: position 2,061 of record JANQGB010000199.1, read on the forward strand.
GCGCTGGCAGCGCAGGTCTCGACGGTGCGAATCATCACCAACGACGGGCTGACCACCTACACGGT
>JANQGB010000222.1 GCA_028277545.1 Phycisphaerae bacterium
ACGCCCACAGGAAGCGTATCCTGTGGGCGTGGAGGCGGTCGCCTGGTCACCGGACGGAACGACCATCGCGGTCGGTGGAGCCGATACTAGCGCGGACGACTCGATCAACCTTCTCGACGCCGCCTCGGGTGCCTTCCTTGGCGACCTGCCGTCAAGCCCGCTGGGCACCTACTCGCTGGACTACTCCCCGGATGGAGCATATCTCGCTGCCGGGGGCGCCATCATCACCCCGCCCGACGTGCCATCAGGGATTAATGACGTCTTTGAGACAACCGGTGGCACCTCGATCGCCAGCTACCAGGGATCCGACGTGGCGTTTGCGGACGCGCAGAATCGTCTGGCGACCGCGGGTTTCGGCATTACGCGCGGCGTGTGGGTGCACAGCGTTCCGGCCGGCACACTCCTGCTGGAGGCCTTCACCGACGAGTTGTTTGCCTCCGTGGCGCTCTCGCACGACGGCGAGACCGTTGCGGTGGGGACGTTCGACGGAGCGGTCCGGGTGATCAGTGTGGCGTCCGGTCAGGTCGTCACGACACTTGACTACGATGATCCTGACAGCGCACGCGTCACAAACGTCGCTTTTTCGCCCGACGGCACCATGTTCGCGGCCGCGGGTTTTCGCTTCGGTGGTGTCCCGGTGGCCACCAAGGTCTGGCGCACATCAGATTACAGCCTCATCCACACCCTCAGCCCGGACGAACTTGGTTTCAGTCACATTTCATTCACGCCCGACAGCACTGTCATCGCTGCCGCGACCTCAGCCCCAGACTTGACCCGGCGAATCCGATTCTGGGATGCAGCCAGCGGTCAACTGCTGCAATCAATCGAAGCAGATGGCTTCGTTGCCGACCTGGCGTTCTCGCCAGACGGCACCCGGCTCGTTTACGGTCAGGCCGACGGCACGATCGTGGTTGTCTGCAACCCTCTGGATCAATCACCCTTCGACCTTGACGGTGACTGTGACCTGGACCTCGACGACTACGCCCACTTCGCCGGCTGCCAGGCAGGCCCCGATCAGACGCCCGCGCCCGGCTGCGACCTGGTGGACTTCGATGGCGATGGTGACACCGACCTAGCTGATTTTGCAGCGTTTCAGGTCGGCTTCGGTCACCCGTAGACTGACCCGCCGCAACTCGCGTCAGACTGAATCGGTGCAGATCGAGTCCCGGATAGAGCTGCCAGAGGCGTCGATTCGTCATCAGGCAGGTAAGACCGGCTACCTGGGGCGTGGGCGTTTGGCGATCAGAGGTTCTCCACCCCGCCGATCGGGGCGGGGTGGACAGAAATACGGATCGAGCATCATCCCAGGATGGCGCTAGCGCTCGCGCCGCAGGCACTTCGCCAAGCCTACTCGCCCACTGCTTCTTCGGGGCTCACCTCGCGAACTCTTGTGGGCGATCAAGAATACCCATCAGTGCCAACCCACCTCGGCGCGTCCTCGCCAGCCGAATGCCGCCTGACCTTAAGCAGGCGGATTCTCGGCCCGTCAGATTACGATCACACGTCGTCGCTGAGTGCCGCTTTCGGCGACCGCGTGCGTCCAAGCGACGAAATGCCGCAACGGTTTCTCATAGATTACGAGATTGCGTCGTATTGCCTATCAGGTGCGGTAGTTTGTAACCATATGCAATAAAAGACGTTACGATCATCAAGCTCGCTGGCACGCCCCATGCCCTTTGGCGGAGTGGATTCGGCCGTGACGTGAACGGCCACAGACCCGCAGATGGAGAAAAACAATGCCTCGCTTGAGAGCAGTTGAGACCACGGAAGCAGATCCCAAGGCAAAGGCGCTCCTTGAGGGCGTTAAGGCGAAGCTGGGCGTGACGCCCAACCTGATGCGTACCATGGCGAATTCACCGGCCGTACTGGACGCGTACCTCGCCTTCAGCAACAGCCTGGGCCGGAGCAGCTTGTCAACCAAGCTGCGCGAGAAGATTGCCCTGGCCGTCGGTGAGCTTAATCGGTGCCAGTACTGCCTCGCCGCACACTCGGCGCTCGGCAAGATGGCGGGCCTCGGTGACGAGGAAATCGCTGACAGCCGGAGGGGTGTGTCGCCGGACCGCAAGACTGAAGCGGTACTGCAGTTTGCCCGCCGGGTGGTCGTGGAACGCGGTTGGGTCAAGGACGAGGACGTGGAGTCGGTTCGCACGGCCGGCGCCAGCGACGCCGAAATCGCCGAGGTCGTCGCCACCGTCGCACTGAACGTCTTCACGAACTACTTCAACCACGTCGCCGGCACGGAAGTGGATTTCGCGGAGGTCGAGCCCGCCAAGGCGCCGGCGTGTGCGTGCTGACCGCAGAGTAGCAGGTCGGTCGGGTGGCGGTTTCGCTGCCCGGCCGACCTGTCGAGAACGGGGAGATCAACATGGCTTCGCCCACCGACATCAGGCCGCCATTCACGCGGGAGAGCGCCCTGGCCAAAGTCCAGGCCGCTGAGGATGCGTGGAACACGCGCGACCCGGAGCGCGTCGCGCTGGCGTACACCGAGGATTCGGAGTGGCGCAACCGGGGCGAGTTCTTCAGGGGGCGAGCGGCGATCAAGGGCTTCCTCCGTCGCAAGTGGGCCAAGGAGCTTGGCTATCGCCTGATGAAAGAGCTCTGGGCGTTTACCGACAACCGGATCTCCGTGCGTTTCGAGTATGAATGGCACGACGCATCCGGCCAGTGGTACCGGGCACACGGCAACGAGCATTGGGAGTTTGACGACGATGGCCTGATGCATCGGCGGGACGCCAGCATCAACGACGTGCCTATCGAAGAGCACGAGCGGCGCTATCGCGCTGCGAGCCAGGGCACTAGGGAGTAGCGGATTCGACTGCTGTCGGTGATCGCCCTCTTGCGTCACCGGTCGTGCGGTGCCGCCCTGGCCGCTGTTTATCCGCCGGTGCTGCCAGCGGAGTCTGACGCGGCAGCCAACACCACTCAGTTCCAGCCTGGTCAACGGGCCACCAGGCTGATCGATAAGAACTCAACCAGCAATCACCAAGCATAGGAGAATGACCATGACTCAGAAGATCAACATGGCCGTCTTAATCGCGGCACTCACGCTGATCGTACGCGCGCCGGCGTTGGCGCAACTACCCGATCCGGGCTTCGTGATCGACATCGAGCGTACGGCGCTGGTGGTCACGGACCCGCAGAACGACTTCCTCAGCCCCGAGGGTGTCACGTGGGGCGTGGTTGGCAAGAGCGTTACCGAGAACCGCACGGTCGAGAACATCGAGGCCTTGTTCAAGGCAGCCAAGCAAAGCGGCATTCCAGTGTTCGTGTCACCCCACTACTACTACAATCATGATCACCAGTGGAAGTTTGAGGGGGCGCTGGAATCGCTCATGCATCAGATCGGCATGTTTGACCGTAAGGACGCGCTGAGCCTGGAGGGCTTCGCCGGTTCCGGCGCCGACTGGCTGGAGCGTTACAAGCCCTACATCGAGGACACCAACACGGTCGTCGTCAGCCCGCACAAGGTGTACGGCCCGGAGTCGAACGACCTGGCCCTCCAGCTTCGTAAACGCGGCATCGACAAGATTATTCTGGCTGGCATGTCCGCCAACCTGTGTACCGAGTCGCACATGCGGGAGCTGGTGGAGCAGGGCTTCGAGGTTGCCGTGGTCAGTGATGCGACTGCGGCGGCAGTACTGCCTGAGTATGACGGCTACCGGGCGGCCATGGTCAACTTCCGCATGATTGCCAGCCACGTCTGGCCGACGACAGACGCGGTCCAGGCGATGGAAGGCGCGGCAGCACAGAAGAAAGCCGGAGCCATGTCGTCGACAGGCGGATCAAGAACGGTGTCGCAGAAGGTGGTTCGAGTCGACGGGCTGGACCTCTTCTACCGCGAAGCGGGGACGGAGAACGCGCCCAAGATCCTGCTGCTGCACGGCTTTCCGACCTCCTCGCACATGTTCCGCAACCTGATTCCGGCCCTGGCGGATCGCTATCATGTCGTCGCTCCGGACTATCCCGGGTACGGCAACAGCTCGATGCCCTCGGTGGGCGAATTCGACTACAGCTTTGACCGCTTTGCCGAACTGGTCGAGAAATTCACGCGGCAGATTGGGCTGGAACGGTACAGCCTCTACGTGATGGATTACGGTGCACCGATCGGCTTTCGATTGGCCGCCAAGCACCCGGAGCGGGTGGAGGCGCTCGTCATTCAGAATGGAAACGCCTACGTCGAGGGGATCGACAACGACTTCTGGGAGCCGATCAAGGCCTACTGGAAGGACCGCAAGGCGTACAACCAGGGGCTCGACAACGCCTGGTGGAAGAACGTCAAGGCGGCCCACAAGACTCCGTCCATGTCCAACGAGGACGCGCTGCGGTTCCTGCTGACCATCGGCGCTACGAAGTGGCAGTACACCCACGGCGTTCGCAACCCGGAGGCCGTGAGTCCCGACACCTGGCACGTAGACCAGCGTCTGCTCGACCGGCCCGGCAACCAGGAGATTCAGCTCCAGATGTTCTACGATTACGGCAGCAACCCGCCGCTCTATCCTGAGTGGCAGGCGTATTTCCGCGAGCACCAGCCGCCGACGTTGATCGTGTGGGGCAAGAATGACGAGATCTTCCCGGCCGAGGGAGCCCACCCGTACAAGCGGGATCTGAAGAATATCGAGTTTCACCTGCTCGACACGGGCCACTTCGCGCTCGAGGAGGACGGCGATCTCATCGCCGATCTCATGCTGCGCTTTCTCGACAGACACGTAAAGCCAGCGGTTGCGAGTGCAAGGTGATCTCGTTCAGGACCGGTCGCCGGGGTGCGGACGCCTCGGCGGCCATTGCTATTAACTGCGTGTCACAGACCCGGTCGCCGGAGCGATGAAGGAGCATTACGATGCAAAACACGTCAACTGACAGAACTGCCGAGGACCTGACTCTCGTCCTGACCGCCAACGGCAAGACCGGCAGGCGGGTAGCCGAACGTCTGGAGAAGAAAGGCGTCGCCATACGACGCGGCTCGCGCTCGGCGGAGATCCCGTTTGACTGGCATGACCCGGCCACCTGGGAACCGGCACTGCAAGGCACCGCTGCGGCTTACGTCGTGTATACGCCGGACCTCGCGGTGCCGGCCGCCCCGGGGGCGATTCGAGGGTTCACGGACCTGGCCGTCCGCAGCGGCGTTCGCAGACTTGTGCTTCTCTCCGGACGTGGAGAAGAAGAAGCGCTGCGCTGCGAGCGCACCGTCCAGGACTCGGGCGTTGACTGGACGATCGTCCGAGCAAGTTGGTTCAACCAGAACTTCAGTGAAGGGCCGTTTCGTGACCTCGTGCTCGGCGGTGAGGTCGCACTTCCGGCGGGTAACGTGTCAGAGCCGTTCGTGGATGCCGACGACATCGCCGACGTGGTCGTCGCCGCCCTGACCGAGCCGGGCCACGCTGGCGAGGTATACGAAGTCACCGGCCCCCACCCGATGACCTTCGCTCAGGCCGTCGAAGAAATCGCCAGGGCGTCCGGACGAGACGTCAAGTACTCGCCAATCACCGCTGAGGAATTCAAAGCGGCCCTGGTGGGACAGGGGGTGCCCGGGGACTACATAGAGCTGCTGAGCTACCTGTTTAGCGAGGTGCTTGACGGGCGCAACGACTTC
>JANQGB010000292.1 GCA_028277545.1 Phycisphaerae bacterium
CGAGGCCGCGTACAGACAATGGTGCCCCCAGAAGCCTGCCGTAGCACCGGGCCAGCCAGTGCAGGAACGCCCAGCGCCAACAGAAGCGCGGCAGGACCACTGCGGCCGCGAGAACAATTGGTGTCGCCGCGCCAAACAGTATCCAGGCGTAGGCGGCGTACAGCCATTCGCAGGCTTCTCGACGGGCTCGCCGCCACGCCGGTCCGGCACTGCGCGCTGCGAGCCGGAGCTTGAAGCGCCAGTCGATCGCTGTCGAACGCCCGATGCTGCCATGTTCGTACAGCCCGCGACAGGCCGCACGGCGCACTTTGCCGCTCGAGGTCTTCAGCACTGCTCCGGGCGGCGCCAGCACGACGTCATCGGGGGGCATGCCCACCAGGTCGGTTGCGAGCGCCGTGATGTCGGAGCGGAGTGCTCCCAGAGCCGTGTCGTTGCGTTTGCGTGTCTCCGCCAGTACGATCAGGCGTTCGGTGCCGGAGTCCTCGTCGGGACTCCCGAACACGGCGACGCTGCCTTTGCGTATCCCCTCCAGGTCGCCGACAGCATCCTCGAGTTCCTGCGGGTAGATGTTCCGGCCCCCGCGGATGATCAGGTCCTTGTGGCGACCGGTCACATACAGATCACCCTCGGCGATGTACCCGAGGTCTCCGGCGTCGAGCCAGCCTCCATCGAACAGCCGTCTGGTGGCCTCGGCGTTCCGGAAGTAGCCTTGGCAGCTGGATGGCCCCCGGAACTGGACCCGTCCTTCGCGACGCTCGGGCAGTTCCCTGCCGCCTTCATCCACGATCCGGATCTGGTGACCGGGAATCGGTCTGCCGCAGGCGACGAAACGCAGAGGCGTCCCGGCTTCTCCCTCGGCAGGCACGGCGCGTCCCTCGCGCCCCAGTGCAGCGCGGTCAACCCGGTCCACCAACGGCCCCCGCTCAAGAGGCGGAAATGCAAGCCCGACCGAGCTCTCGGCCAGGCCGAACACCGGCATCATCGCACGAGCGCGGAAGCCGTACTTGGCGAACCGGTTGCAGAAGCGTTCGAGCGTGTCGGGACTCACCGGTTCCGCACCATTGAGTGCCGCGCGCCATGACTTCAGATCCAAACTCTCCAGGTCCTGCTCCGTCAGCCGCCGAAGGCAGAGCTCGTAGGCGAAGTTCGGGCCGGCAGATATTGTGCCGCGGTACCGGCTGATCGCGCGCAGCCACCTCTCTGGCCGGGCCATGAAATGCATGGGCGGCATGATGACCAGAGGCATAGCGTGATAGAGGCTGCCCAGCCAAGCCCCGATCAGGCCCATGTCGTGGTAGAGCGGCAACCAGCTGACGAAGACATCCTCTGAGCTCGCCTCGACTGCTTGGCCCATGGCCCGGATGTTGGCCAACAGGTTCGCGTGAGTCAGTACGACGCCCTTTGGGTTGCCTGTGCTGCCCGACGTGTACTGCAGAAACGCCAGGTCGGCGGGGGCCAGAGACGGGGCGGGCGATGGGCCGCCTGCCGCTGCCAGCTCGGTCACCGTCGTCAGTTGCCGCAGTGTCTCGATTTGGCCACGAAGCAACCCGCCGAACGCGCCCACGTCCGGTGTCGTTACCAGTGTTTCCGCCCCGCAGTTCCGCAGGATCGCGCAGTGGCGTCGGAGATGATCCTCGATTCGCTTGCGACTCGCAGGGGGGTACATCGGGACCGGCACGCCCCCGGCCAGCAGTACACCGAAGAACGCGACGAAGTAGTCGGGGCTCGTGGGCAACATGAGGGCGACGGGTTCGCCAATCTCCAGGCCGCCGGCACCAAGTCCCGCGGCAACCGTCGCGGCTGCCTCGTGGAGGTCTGCGTAGGTGACGACATCGCCTTCGGTCTCGTCGCTGTAGAACCGGATGTGCGGTCGGCTCCCGTGCGTAGCCGCGTGCCAGGCCAGTGCTTCTGTAAGCGTCTTTGCCGCGTGTGGCGCGCCTTGGGCGGCCTCTGCTGCTACTGGTGTGACATCTGCTGTGTTGGTTCGGCCCGTGACGTTCGCACTCGCACCGAGAAC
>JANQGB010000378.1 GCA_028277545.1 Phycisphaerae bacterium
TACCGCGCCGGCAATCCGGTAACTCACCGGGTTCTTCGGGTTCTCCGGAGGCACCATCGAGAAGGAGTCGCCAACGTCGAGCCCGGTTTCGCGCAGGAAGTGGTCCGGCACCACGCAGGCCCGTCCTTCCTCGATAAGTCGCACGGCCTGTTCCTTCGAGCCCTTGATCCATTCGAGATTCAGCAGCGGATTCTCGCCGCCCAGCGATCGTTTCGGATCGAGGCCTGCAATCACGACGTTGTTCTGTCGGATCACCGAAGCCCTCTCGGCACTGCCAGTAATGTCCTTGAGAAACATCGGTTGCTCCACGACCACCGGCAGGCAACGTTGCCGATCCACTCCAGCAATGCCGGCCACGTCGGCAGCCCTGGCCGGCGGGACGCCCTCGGGGCTGAACAGCACGATGGCATCTGGTACCCAGGGGCCTGGAATGAAGGTGCCGAGCATCGTGTATCCCCACACCTGTACGCTGACGAACAGGCTCAGGCCCACTGTCATCGACAGGGTGGCGCCCACCGTTCGCCAGAGGTGGCTGGTCACCTGGCTGGCCAGCAGTTTGGACGGAATGCGGAGGATACGGGCCAACACTGGACCGAGGAGGCGGTCCACGATCCTGACTACGGCCGGCGCCAGCAGCAGCAATCCCACGATCATGGTGAGAAAGCCCGCCGCCATCGAGGTCACCACGCCGGCGCCGAACTTGGGCGGAAAGACGAAGGCCAGCAGCGGGTTGACGCACATCAGTGCCACGCCCGCCACCGCGCCTCGGCTCCAGATGCGTCCGGGGCCAGAGGCCGATCCCGATGCGCCCAGACGGGGGGCCATCGCGTCGATCGGCCGAACCCGGGTCGCGCGCCATGCTGGAATCACCGCGGCCAGCAGCGCCCCGCCGTAGGCCGAGACCGCCGCCAGAACGATGCTGTGCGTTCCGATCGAGGCGCCATGGTGCAGACGGCCGCCCAGGGCTCGCTCGGCGGTCCAAAGCGCCAGTTGTCCGAGACCCAGACCTCCCATGAAACCGATGGTGGCGAGCAGCAGACTCTCTGCCGCGATGAGCGCCAAGACCTGGCCGCGCGTGAAGGTCACGGCGCGCAAGATGGCGAACTGGCGTACGCGCTCACTGACGCCAATGTTCAGGGTGCAAAAGACCACCAGCAATGCCACCAGCATGGAAATCCCGGTCGCCGCGTAGGATTGGAGTTTGACATTCTGAGCCGAGGCGCTTTCATCCAGCGCTTCCTCAATGTCGTAGGCCTTTTGAAACTGAACGGGAACGGCGAAGCGGCTGAGTCTGGGTCCCCATTCGAAACGGAACTTGTTGATATCCACCTCGTCGGCGACCGACAGGCCGGCGAAATTGGCCATGGGGGGACATCCGTGGATACGGGCGGCCACGTTCGTTCGGACGAAGACATCGCCGACACCGGGACAGAGCACTCTCATGGCCATGTTGTCGTAGGGAGCCAGCACGGCGGGGGTATCCGTAATGCCCACCACCCGCAAGGCGCACACGTGCCTGCCCATGCCCACCAGGACCTCTCCGCCTAGGTCCACGCCCAGGCGCTCGGCCGCATTGTCGCTCAGCACGGCCTCCAACGTGTCGGAACCAGCCGAGGCGAGCCATTGGCCGCGCAGCATGTCAAAAGGCGGCTTCGCCGTGTCGGTGCCGAGGATCATTGGATTTGGAGGCGCGTATCCTGAGCGAGTGCCTGCTTTGGCCCGCGGTTGCGTCGTCGCGGTTTCGGGCTGGTTCGAGGCATAGCCGCCGGGGTGACGTACCTTGACCGGCGACCGTCTAGCCCACATCGGCTCCACGGCCGTTACGGCAGGGTCGGCGACCAGCGCATCCAGGACCTCCTGGGGAACGGCCTTGTCGGTCGAGGTGTTGATGGTCGCCACCGAGAGTTGGTAGCGTCCCAATCCCCGGCTGGCGAAGTGGTCGTATGTCTTGAGCAGTGCGTCGTAGCCGCTGGCGACCCAGACGACCATGCAGACCGAGCAGATCGTGGCCACGGAAGTGAGTATCGCCCGGATGGGATGCCCGCGCAGATAAGCCCCCGCCATCTTCAGGACCGTCCGCATCACGTCGACTCCACGAAGGGCTGTAACGCTTCGCCGCGTCGGGGTGGACTGCGGCGGGCGTGAGCGGCGACGGAATCGGTCCGCCCCAGCGGAGAACCGATCATCAGAAAGCCCCCCGTCCCTGCTGCAACAAGGAAAGAGGGCGCGCCCGGCCAAGGGCTATGGCCGGCCAGCTGGCCGCAATTACGCAGAGCAGCAACACGGCGCTAATTCCGACAGAGATCAC
>JANQGB010001264.1 GCA_028277545.1 Phycisphaerae bacterium
CCAGAGGCACATTCTCCGGATCGCCCACGTGATTGCTGCCAGGCCCGTGGCAGTTCTCGCACTGGATGTGAGCCAGGTGCGGCGTGGTGTCCAGGTCCACGAAGCCGCTGGGCGTGCCGTAGCCAACCGAGTGGCAGGGATAACAGAGCACATTGTCACCGTCCCCGCTGCCCACCAGCGTGTCGAACGCCGTGGCGTGAATCGTGACCATCCAGTCGGCGTGATTCTCCTCGTGGCACTCGATGCACGTCGCTACGCCCGTGTACAGCGCGGGGCTGACCAGTGGACCGGTGAAGTTGGCATTGAAGCCGGCGAAGTCGCCCAGATCGACGTCGTCGTCGTCGTCAAGGTCGGCACTGGCAAAGTGGTCGGGATGGCACTCGGAGGGGATGGTTACATCCCCCGGACCGGAGAGACACTCTGCAAAGAGCGTCAGGTCTGCCAGATCGACGTCGCAGTCCAGATCGACCGCTCCCAGCGGGCGGCCGAAGGAGTCAGACCCAGCGGGGGTGTTGACTTCCGGGCAGGCATCGCAGGCGTCGCCCACGCCGTCGTTGTCCGTGTCGTCCTGATTCAGATGGTGCAGGACCGGGCACTTGTCGCAGGCGTCGCCAAAGCCGTCTTCGTCCGTATCGGCCTGATCGGCGTTGGGTAAGCCGTCACAGTTGTCGCAGAGATCACCGGCGCCGTCACCGTCCCCGTCGCTCTGGTCCGGGTTAAAGCGGTACGGGCAGTTGTCCTCTTCGTCGGCGTGGCCGTCACCGTCATCGTCACCCGGAAAGGACAGCAGTGGCCACGGGCGCACCTCTGCCTGGTAAACCATTGCCGGCCCCACGTCGCTGGGTATCTGCGCCCAGGCGATGATCTTGATCTCCTCCTGGTGGGCCCAACTGGCGGCGTCGAAAGTGAAGTCTTCCTGGATGACCTGTGACTCGCCCGGCGCCAGGGCAATATCGTGAGTTGGCGCTGCCTGACGGAAAGTGTTGCGGTGGTAAGGTTTTTCCGGTGGCCAGTGGTCCAGAACCTCGACCACGTAGAGGCGCACCGTCTTCGCTTCGCCATCCGCTTCCAGGCCGACCTCCACACTGACCCGGTAGGTCTGACCACCGATAGGCTGCGCGCTCACGCTCAGCGTAACGTCGGTGGGAATGGCTCGCCCGGGTAGGAAGTGATTCGTGCGATAGATGGTGTACTGCTGATCGATATCGTGTACGGCACCGACTACCGGGTCGGCTCCATCGAAGTTGGCGGACGGCGTGTACTGGAGTTCGTAGAACGTCCAGCGGGCGTCCCCGAACGGAGTCTCATAGCCATCGAAGAAGATGTGGTACTGGACGAACGCAAATGAATCTGCGTAGACATCCGTCAGCATGCTTAACGCGGTACCCGCGTCGCCGCATGAGCCTCACCATATGTTGGTGAATTCCTCGCAGAGCACCGTCCGATCCGCGGCGCCGGCCGGGCGGCATATGCCACCACAGACCACCATCACCGCGCAGGCTGCCAATGCCACCGCGAGCGCAGAAATATCCTTCGCCCCGAATGGATACTTGTTCATCACCAGCACCTCTTGTTTGGAAATCGGAACCGTCCCCCGCGCAATCGTCTCGGCCGGAAGGTACAAAGTCACCGTGGGCACTTCGTGCGCTGTAATGACTCGATTATGCCGCAATCTCGACTAGCAAGTCAAGGAGTTACTCATCCGTTTGGGGGTCCTGACCGCCTCGGCCTGCCGCGCGCCGTGGTTCGATAAAACCTGCCGCCAGCGACGCTGGTGTCCTGTTGTAGCGACAGGCAGCGGCGGCGACCGAAGCGACGGCGCCCGCGCATGAAATAACGTCGGCGCCGGGAAAACTTCCTTAGCCTTTCGGTTTACTTATAAGCGCAGACTCTATTCCTGGTGTTTGGATGTATGCGCCCGTCGCCGCGCAGGCGCAAGACAAACCCGCCCGCGGCAGCCGGAAGATCCGGGCCACGGGCGGGTGGTGCTGTAACAAGTTGTCGGGCCGCCCGTCAGAGCGGGGCGGCGCCTGCTCGCGCTACGGGCAACTCGTCAGGCTGTTGCCGAAACGCGCCTTGATCGCCGAGAAGTCCAGCGAGCTGATAATCCCGTCAGCGTTCACGTCGTACGTGAAGTTTGACGAATCCACGGACTGGCCGAAGCGGGCCTTGACGGCCGAACTGTCGATCGTGTTGACGATCAGGTTACCGTCCACCGAACCCTGCAGGGTGGCTATGGCTCGAACATCGACCAGGTCGCCCTCGAAGGTGATCGTGCAGCAGTCGTCAGCCGGCAACGCCGGATCGAACTGCACGTAGGCCGTGGTACTGCCGTCAGCAATGGCGGTAACCGTGCTGGCGAAGGCGGTGTCAACTGCGCAGTCGACCGTGGCGCTGAAGTCATTGATCGGCAGGCTGGTGGCCAGCTCGATTTCCGCAACGCCTCCCAGGCGCCACTCGAGGTTGTCGCCGGTGAAACGCGTACCGTCGCCGATCCCGAGTTCGGTGCAGTATTCGCCGGCATCGCCGTGCGTGCGGCAGCTATAAGCCCCTTCGACTGTCGCGCCGACCGTGCTGCGGCAGATCGCCAGGCCATAGTCGGTTTCCACGCCGTTGCCGTTACGGGCCTTCACGTGCCAGCAGTACTCGGTTTCGCCCGCCAGGCCCTGGATCACCTGGTCGGCGCCCCAGTCATCACCGGTTCGCCATACCTCGGTTACACTGGGGTTGCCGTCCGCGTCGACAAACATCTGGTCCCAGTTCGGGTCCAGGGACGAGTCGCATTGAATGGCAAACTCCGTGTAGGACGGATTGCCGCCGAAGTGGATGTCGATGATCATCATGTCCGGGCCGACGACCGGCACCCAGGGGAATCCCGGCGGCGAAGCCAGGGTGAAGCCCTCGAAGGCCTCGCTGTACTCGCTGATGTTGCCGCGGGCGTCACGCGTCTTGACGCGATAGGTGTAGCCCGTGTTGCGGCTCAGGCCGACGTCCTCGTACTGGTTGCCGGACTGCCAGCCACTGTCAGTGCCGCCGCTGCCGCCGGTGGCGAAGTCGAAGTAGTACTCAGCCGGAGGCGAGAGCACGTCGAACGCCGGAGTGGCGACCATGGCGACGCGAACCGTGCTGGTGCCGTAGGGCTCCACGTCCCAGGTCATGGGGTTGGGCTCGGGCGGGTCGAGATCATCCGGTCCGTTCAGGAACACGCTGTACTGGCCGAAATCGCCATCGGCACCGGACAGTCGGACGATGTACTCTACGCCGGCGGTTACCGGCACGGAGACGTAACCCTGGGTGGCGCCTGCTCCGCACTCCTCGCTGTCGTCATTGCATCCCAGGTCTATTCCGGTGTCGCCGGGGCAGGCCTCATGGACTGACACCACCGTGTCAAAGGACGAGTTGCAGGAATCGACGTTGAGCACGCCGTCAAACTCCGGCGTGTAGCGCCACCAGATATCCGGCGATGCGTCAGACGTACCGCAACTGGCCGATCCGTCGTTGGTGGCCAACTCCGTCGTTCCGTTGAACACCTGGTTGCCGGCGATCGTGGCGTCCACGCAGTCGTCATTAATGGGTGGCCCCGGTGTGGGGAAAGGCCAGGTCATCACCGCACCCTGGTAAATCTCGGCCCGGTTGCCGGGGCCGCCGGTGGACTGCGGTTCCTGGGCCCAGGCCAGGATCTTGATGTCCTCCTGAGAGCCCCAACTGATAGAGTCGAAGGTGATCTCCTTGATCACCGTTTGACAACCGCCGGCAGCCAGGGTGATGTCCTCAGTGTCAACCGCCTGTCGAAAGCCGTTGCGGCTGTAACTCGGGGGAATGGGCCAGTAATCCAGCGCTTCCACCATGTAGATGCGCATGGTCTTGCCTGTGCCGCCCGGCTCGATACAGACGTCCGCTTGCAGATTGAACGTCTGCCCGGAGATCTGCTCACCCTTAAGCTCGATGGTCACGTCGGTCGCCACGTTGCGGCGGTTGTTATAGTCGGACAGGTACGTCGTATACGGATAGGCGCCCACGCGCTCGATGACGCCGTCGAAGTAGGACGTCGGATAGCCGCCGGAGGCGTAGAACGAGTGCCGTTGGTTGGCCCAGGCAGTCGTGTAAGAGTCGCCACGGTGAATCTGAAGGAAAGCAAAGGTCTCGGGATATGTATCCATCAACTGTGCGAGACGCGGACCCGCGTCAGCGCAGAAACCTCACCACGTCGCCGTGAATTCTTCGCCGACCACTACGCGTTCCGCACCGAAGGCGGTTATCGGGCAGACGGCCAAGGCCAACGCGGCCAAGCTCCATCCCAGCCAGTGGTTTCCTCTTGCAGGGAAAGCGGGACTTGTCATTCCCATCTCCTTATGCCATCAGTAACACCAAAAACCTCTAAACCGGCCGCTCGTCTCAGGCAGGCATCGCGCCGTCGTGCCCTCAACTACCGACCCCAATAAGTCCGAGGTTATCTTCATGAGCTTCAGAATTCAACCGTATAATCGGGGCTAACGTCCGCAGAACTAACCATCTGCGCGGCGCACGCAGTCGCTGGCGGCATCGTGCTCCCCGTCAGCATCTTCGACCAGCCGAGGTCGCCGGTCATCGCGGCGGCGACGGGGCGCGTAGGACAACAGGAGTATTCCGTACCGTGCAACGAGCTTGAGGACTTGACGCGTGACTCTCCACCTCCAACTCGCCTGACAGCAGAACGTTACATACACGTCTCTTTGACCCGATCGGTGGCGCGGAGGCAGTCGCCAGCGACTCGATCGTTGCGTCGTCGATGCGCACCCGGGAAAACTTCCATGGTTTGTGCAACCGGACATCGTACATGCGTGACTGACACCCACTGGACAGGCGTCATTATCGGGCCAAGGTGAAGTCATTGGCTGGTTCATTTCGAAGGTACGCCGACACGCGCTTCCGCGTTGGATCAAGAAGTGCTGACACCGTGTTAGATTAAGTGGACGTACTGTAACAACGGTGCGTCGCCGGCCGGCGTGTGAGTAGAGCCAACAGCGTTTCGCCAGCGCTGGCGCC
>JANQGB010000444.1 GCA_028277545.1 Phycisphaerae bacterium
GGCGCGGAGATCGTGAGCGGCGATGCTCTCGCCCAGAGTCTGGCCACTCACGGTGACGCAGTTTCCGTTCAGCAGATCGTCCCCGCCCCGCTGCAATTCGCCCAGCAGGGTCATGATGCCACCGGCCGCCTGCAAGTCCTCGATGTGATACAGGCGACCGTCGCGCCCGGGTGAGGGGGCAATCTTGCACAGCGTCGGTGTTCGCCCGGAGAGATCGTTGATCCGCTTCAGGTCGTAGGCGATGCCGGCTTCGTGGGCGATGGCGGGAATGTGCAGCAGCGTGTTGGTCGATCCGCCCATGGCCATGTCCAGCACCATGGCGTTGTCAAACGCGTCGAGGGTAAGCACGTCGCGCGGGCAGAGATTCTGCTGCACCAGCGCAACGATCTGGCTGGCAGCGCGGCGATAGAGATCCACTCGGTCGCGGCTGGTGGCCAGAATCGTGCCGTTGCCGGGTAAGGCCATGCCCAGGGCTTCGCACAGGCAGTTCATGCTGTTGGCGGTGAACAGGCCGCTGCACGAGCCGCAGGTGGGGCAGGCGGTGTCCTCGATCTCTTTCAGTTCGGCGTCGTTGATCGTGCCCTGGCGATGTCCGGCGACGGCGGTGAAGGCGTCGATCAGGTCGACCTTCGTGCCAGACGACGTCACACCAGCCTCCATCGGTCCTCCAGATACGAAGATGGTGGGCACGTTGCAGCGGGCGGCACCCATGAGCATGCCCGGCACGATCTTGTCGCAGTTGGGGATGCAGAGCAGGCCGTCGAAACAGTGGGCCTCGACCATGGTCTCCACGGAATCGGCGATGAGCTCTCGCGAAGGCAGGGAGAACTTCATGCCTCGGTGGCCCATGGCGATACCGTCGTCCACGCCGATGGTGTGGAACATGAACGGCACACCGCCGGCCTCACGCACGCACTCCTTGACGAAGCGGCCCACCGTGTCGAGATGGGCATGCCCGGGGATGATGTCTACGTGACTGCAGGCGATGGCGATCAGCGGCTTGTTCAGGTCGGCATCGCTGAAGTTGCCGGTGGCCTTGAGCAGACTGCGGTGGGGCGTTCGCTCCGGGCCGCGCTTGATCAGGTCCGAGCGCATGGCAAATCGTCCTTGCTGCGATCTGACAGCTCCATGGTGGCAACCGCTTCGGCGATCCTGTCGCCCATGGCCGCGGTGCCGATCGACTCCCCGCCCGGAGCGGCGATGTCGACAGTGCGGTAGCCGTCCGAGACCACCCGGGCGACGGCTTCCTCTATGCACTCGGCCGCAGGTAGCCAATCCAGCGACCAGCGGCACAGCATGGCCGCACTCAGGATCATGCCGATGGGGTTGGCGACTCCTCTGCCCGCGATATCCGGGGCCGAGCCATGAATCGGCTCGTACATCCCCAGCCGGCCGTCGCCCAGTGAGGCTGAGGGCAACAGCCCCATCGAGCCGGCCAGAACTGATGCCTCATCAGTTAGTATATCCCCGAACATGTTGGACGTTACCAGAACGTCGAAACGGGCCGGGGATTGGATCAAGTACATGGCCCCGGCGTCCACCAGCACGTGTTCGAGTTCCACTCCCGGGAACTCCGCCTCTACCACCCGCTCGACCGTCGAGCGCCACAGTCGAGACGATTCCAGAACGTTAGCCTTGTCGACCGAGGTCAGCCGCCCGCGGCGCCCCTCCGCGAGGCGCGCAGCCAACCGGGTGAT
>JANQGB010000629.1 GCA_028277545.1 Phycisphaerae bacterium
GGCGCGGGGTCTGTTCTGCCTGTCGCGGTCGGTGGGGATTCTGGCCCATGCCTGGGAGGAGACGCAGTCCGGTCTGAGGAATAAGGGGCCTTTGCCCCGTGAACGTCTCTGGAAGTACGAAGGACCGGCCCAGCGGTCAGCTAATGCGCGATCACTAGATGGGCGATCAGTTAGTGGGCGATCCGGTGAGAATTGATGGTTTGGGCAGCGGCTGCGGCGGCCGCTGCAGTTGGTCCGGCGTTCTTTTCGTCGATCAGAGGACGGCGATGAAAGCCATGAGGACGACCCAAAAAGCCAGGCCGGCCAGGAAGTGGTCCACCGAGATACGGGTGGTCGTTTCGTTCAAATGTCCCGACATTGTTCTTATCCGCTTTCTGCAAAGATCCGTTAATCGATATATAGGGATCCGGCTCCGCGAACGCTGTGTTCTTTGTCACAAGATTCTCACTCTTGCGTCTAGTTTCCGGCGCATGTGCACCCCTTTAGCACCGCCGATCTCTCGTAAATGCTTGATCTGGAAGGACTCAAGAGACTGTGTTCAAACGTGAGCCGATCGCGGCGGCAAAAGGCCGCAAGTCTCATGGGGCGTGACTTTCCCCACAGGGCGATGGCTGGACCAACCCAGGAAAGATATCCCATGCCGCAGCATCGCTTTGCCATGCTGCCCCATCGCCTGCCCGGACACATCGCTATCTGTTCGCCTGGACCGGCCAACTGAGCAACGGGCCCAGCGCGAGGCCGCGTTACGGAAGTTCGGCCAGCAACGCCTCGGTCGTGCGCTGGCGGCAATAGCCCTTGATCGTCTGCAACGCGGTTTCGTGGCGCTCCCGGGTGATGGAGGTGCAGGCGTCGGTCACCAGCGTCACCAGGTAGCCGTGGTCGCAGGCGTCGCGCACCGCGCTTTGGATGCAGTGGTCGGTGCGCAGGCCGCAGATCACCAGCTGTTTCACGCCCAGGTTCCGCAGCACGTAGTCGATGTTGGTCGAGATGAAGACCGAGGAAGCGGACTTGGCGAAGACCATCTCATCCTCGCCCGGCGTGAGGGCGTCGACCACCTGGGCGTCCCAGGAACCTCTCGGCACGTTGAAGCCGGTGACCTTGTAATCCAGGCTGCGGTCGCGCCCATCCTGGGTCAGGCTTTCGATGGTCGTATAGATCACCTCGGCCCCGGCCTTGCGAAAGCCGGCAATCAGCCGCTGCATGTTCGGAACGGCGACGCTCTCTATCTCTTGGAAGTAGTCGGCGTAATCGCGCGCGATCTCTCCATCGCTGAGGTCCTTGAACTCTCCACCGTCGCGCCGGGCGCAGAGGTTCTGTACGTCGACCACCAACAGAGCCGAAACGGCGGGGTCGAGCGGGAGGTCGCGGGTCAAAGAGACGTTTGAGGGCATGAGCTCAGCGTCATTTGTGAAGCGGCGGCTGTCGCTATATCAGCGCTCCAGAGCCCTGAGTCAACGGCGCGGGGCGGCATAGCCGGCGTACGCCGGTCAGGCCTCGCCGATATCCTTGAAGAAACGCTCGCGGGGAAAGTTGCGGCCGGGGCATAGCGTGGCCTCACCGGGAGTCTCGCCATGCAACGTGACCCGCGCAGGCGGAATCGAGAAACGCTTCATGAGATCGCGACAGAGCGCGACCGTCGCATCGTACTGAACCGCCGAGGGCGCGGCCTGCTGGAAGTTCCCGATCAGGCAGATGCCGATGCTGCGGAAGTTGCGGTCC
>JANQGB010000729.1 GCA_028277545.1 Phycisphaerae bacterium
TCCTTCGGAGCGGGTCCTCGGGCAGCTACACCTACGCCGCATGGAGCGTCTGACCGCCTTCACCAACATTTGGACCGATCCGCAGGGCATCGGGTATCACCCGATCCAATCGCTGGTCACGATCGCTTCGGGCGGCTGGTTTGGGCGTGGCCTGGGTATGGGCGTGCAGAAGTACGGCTACCTGCCCGAGGCGCGGACCGACTTCATCTTTGCGGTCTGGTACGAGGAAACCGGGCTCATTGGGGCGCTGCTGGTAATCCTGCTCTTTGCCGTGCTGCTGTACCTGGGAGTCCGGGCATCGATCGCCGCGGCGGACTCCTTCGGACGGCTGCTGGCCTTGGGCGTGACGTCCCTGATCGCCCTGCAGGCGAGCATGAATATCGCTGTCGTGACCGTCTCGGTGCCAACCAAGGGTATCGCACTTCCGCTGGTGTCAGCCGGCGGGTCGGGAGTGGTCTTTCTAAGCGCCGCCATCGGCTTACTGGCCGGCGTGGCGCTGCGCGGCAGGTACGCGCCACGACCGGAAGCCTCATCCGCCGCGTCATCGTTGAGCTTAACCTGCGGCGTGAGCGAATAGAGGAAGCGAACGAGTGAGAGCCGAGCCAATTATCGCATTCGCCGGTGGAGGCAGTGGAGGACATCTTTATCCTGCCCTGGCGGTGGCCGGTGCGCTACGGGCGTCGGCTCCCGAGATGCGCTTCGTCTTCTTCGGCACCGATCGAACCATCGATGCCGGCGTGCTCAGCAACTTCGACGGCCGACTGGTGCGACAGCCCGTTCGCCCGCTACCACAGAGAGCCTGGCAATGGCCCTCGTTTCTGCTCGCCTGGCGCAACTCCACGAGGGAGTGTCGGCGGTTCTTTCAGACGCATCGCCCGATGGTGGTGGTGGGTAGCGGCGGATACGCCAGCGCGCCGGCCATCTGCGAGGCTGCGCGGGTTGGCATCTCCACGGCTCTGCTTAACCCGGACGCGGTGCCCGGGAAGGCGAATCGGCTCCTCGAATCCCGAGTGGACGTGGTCTTCGCTCAGTGGGCCGAGACGTGTGAGCACTTCTCCGGCCAGGCCAAGATGCACGTCACGGGCTGCCCGGTCCGACCGGAGTTCAAGGCCGCCCGGCGGGTCGAAGGCATCGAACACTTCGGGCTCGACCCGGACAAGAGAGTCCTGCTGGTGACCGGCGCATCCCAAGGTGCCCGCTCGATCAACGAGGCGGTTCTCGCTGCTCTACCGGCGCTCGGCGCCGCAGGCGTGTGGGAGCGGTGGCAGCTGTTGCACCTGACCGGGCCCGAAGACCAGGAGCACGTGGCGGCGGCTCACCGCCGACACGGCATCAACGCCCGCGTGGTGGGCTTCACGCGGCACATGGCCATCGCCCTGGCCGCGGCGGACCTGGTGGTCGCCCGGGCGGGTGCTTCGACCCTGGCGGAGCTGACCGCCACCGGGCGTCCTTCTGTCCTGATGCCCTATCCTCATCACGGCGATCAACACCAGGTGGCCAACGCCCGCATGCTCGTCAAGGTAGGCGCAGCCCGGATGCTGCTCGACCAGGTCGATCCGAACACCAACGGCCCCGCACTAGCCGAGGTACTCGGCCGACTGGTCGGCGAAGACGAAGAGCTGGCTCGGATGTCCGTAGCGGCGCAGCGCATCGGCACGACCAGCGCTGCGGAAGAAATCGCCGGGCATCTCCTGCACGTAGCGGACAAACATAGACGCGACACGAGCGGTGAAACGGTGGAGGAATTGTGCTCTGCGGGACGATAAGGTGGGTGGGCGACGAGTTCCCGGGCTGCGCGGCCTCGGGCTTCGTCAACCTGCCAACACACAACCAACCGATCACTGTGCCAGCTTGCCGGCAGAGCGGTACGAAGGCGGTCTGATGAGTGCGCCAGTCGTACAAGAAGGGACGTTGAACCCCGGCCGGGCGTTGCTGGGCGCCGGGGCGTCGCGGGTGCACCTGATCGGAATAGGCGGTTGCGGCATGCGCGGCGCGGCGGCCATCCTGGCTCAGGGCGGCTCGCGCATCACCGGCTCGGACGCCCAGCGGTTCGACGGGATGGGCAACCTGGTCAGCCAGGGGGCGGTAGTCAGCGTGGGGCACGACGCGGACCACCTGCCGGACGATACCGACCTGGTGGTGACCAGCGCCGCCGTACCGCCGAGAAACCCGGAACTCCGCAAGGCCCGCTCGCTGGGTATCGAGGTAGTCACTTACGCCGAGTTGGTCGGGCGGTTGATGTCGGTGTACACCGGCGTGGCTGTCGCGGGAACGCACGGCAAGAGCACAACTACCGCTCTGACCGCTTACATGTATCGCCTGGCGGGCCTTGATCCGTCGTTCCTGGTCGGCGCGGAAAGCCACCAGTTGGGTGGTGGTTCCGGCGTGGGGCGCGGCGAGCATTTCATCGTCGAATCCTGCGAGTACGCCCAGTCGTTCCTGCACCATCGGCCGGCCCTGGCCACGGTGTTGAACATCGAGCCGGAGCACCTGGACTGCTACGGCGACCTGGAAGCGATCACCGAGGCGTTCGCATCCTTCGCGGCCAATGTTGCCTCCGATGGCGTGATTGTCGCCCACCACGCCGGCCCGGCAGTCGCGAAGGCGATGCGGTCGGCGTCGGCCCGGGTAGAGACGTTCGGCTTCGAGCCGGAGGCGACCTGGCGAGCCATCGACGTTAGCACCCGCCGCGGGCGGTATAGCTTCAAGGTAAGTCGCGAAGACTCGGTTCTGTTTCAGACCACGGC
>JANQGB010000746.1 GCA_028277545.1 Phycisphaerae bacterium
AGAGCCCAAAGCGAGTCGATCATGCCGGCCAGGCCGGCGAACTTGCCGAAGAACACCAGCCGCCGCCCCTGATCGTCCTCGATCTTCTCGTAGTCGATCAACTGGCAGCCCAGCTCCATCAGGCGCCGCAGGGCCGGCATGTTGGCCGGCTGCCCCTTGATGGTGTGGGAGAAGTAGATGTACGTCTTGCCGGCTTCGAGCTTGTCTGGCGGGATTTCCTTAACGCCCATGATGATGGGGCACGAAGCCAGATCATCCACTATCGTGGCACCGACATCCCGGTAGGCGGAGTCCGAGAATCTGCGGGTGGGAGAGGACTGAATCTGGAACTCAATCCCGTGCTCTTTGGTCAGCTGCTGAAGATCTCCGGGCACGAGCGGGACCCGGGCCTCCCAGCGGCTCTTGTCTTCTTTGCGAATACCGATCATCTTCCGCCTGCTTCCTGCCTATGGAACCGTCCGGACTCTCGTGGCTTGGCCGGCCGGCCGCCACGTTGCACGAAACGGGCGATGGTAGAAAACTCCCCAGGGAGGGTCAACACCCAGGCGGATGCGCAACGGAAGACTGTGACAGGCCGGCCGGCGGAACTACAGGCCGGGTCACCGGACTGTCCGGCAATGTGGCCGCGGGTATCAACGACCGGGCGTGCTCCTGCCGGGCAACGAGTTCGTCCAGAGTCCAGCGCGAACCGCACTCCGGGCATCGAGATTCGTAGAGCCCGGTCATCGAGTAACCACAGTCGGGGCAGCGCAGGTCGAGCCGGGCTGTGGCTTCCACCTGCGCCCGGCCGGCGTAATGGTAGTAGACGCTGGCGGAGACCAGCCAGATCGTCAGGGCAGTGGCCGCCAGGATGAGCACGGCGATCACGAGTTCGGACGCGTACCTGAAGGTGTAATCTGCCGCCACACCGGCACAGATGGTGAGCGTCCAGATGCTCAATACCCAGAACGTGGTGGTCAGGATCTTCCTGTATCTCCGGTAGGTCGCCCAGATTCGCGTAAGCAACACGCACCACACGGCGGCGGCCACCGCCAGGGCGAGCGTCACCTGTTCGTCGTCGATCCAGCCGCCGTGGTACATGGCCAGATCCGCTATCGACAGCACGAGCACCGCACCGGCCGCCAGGGCAACACCGGCGACTAGACTGGCGGCCAGACGTGGCAGCAGCCCGGTCCGCCCCGCGCGCAGATCGCGCCATAGCGACGGCTTGTGGTCCGAGACGGCGCAGGCATCGTCCATCTGATTGCAACTCCGCTTGTGGATTCGGTCGCCCCACCGCTTTATTCGAGTGGCGGTACAGCGACTTACCTGGTTTGTATTGCCGACGTCGCGGACGTAATGTGGGCACCCGCCGGCCGCACAGGCTGGACGTGATGTGGCGCGACCAGGTGGACAAATGCCTCTGACTCCTCCATCACAAGTGCTGATGCGCAATCGCGACGCCTTGGTGGGATCGCGGATTCTGGTCTGCGATGCGCCCAGCGGTGAGATAGGGCCGGAGTTGCGACGCCTGCTGCCCGCCGCGGAGATCACGTTGCTGCAGACGGTGTACGGCGACTATCTCCAGACCCGCCAGTGGTC
>JANQGB010000859.1 GCA_028277545.1 Phycisphaerae bacterium
CTCCTTCAGCGTGCGCAGCGATCCGATCTGCACGTTGCTGCGATCCATGACCTGGGCCACCTTCCGCAAAACCAGCCGCTCGCGGAACATCTCCCAGCGCTGTTGGGCGTCGAGGTCCGCCCACTCTAGCGCCGTGTCGTTGAGAGCCTGCTGAAAGCGGATGATCTCCCGGCGTACTGCCGGATCCGGCCATCTCCCGGTACGCAGCGGCGTCCCCGATTCCACGTCACTGCCCTGTCGCTCTCGCTCACCCTCTACATAGACGGAGAGCTTGGGCGCGATCTCAACCAGCGCTGCGCGCTGATTGGGCAAGCGGTCCTGCCAGGCCAGCATCGATTCAGCAATCGCGGCATCGGCCGTGTCCGGAACGGTGTCTGCCGTGAACTCCTGCGGGCGGCGCGATCGAGGCAGGTCGATGTTCATCATGAACATGGTTACCGAGTCGATGCCGAAGCAGCGCCTGGCATCCTCCAACGTACCCAGGAACGAACCGCCCGCTGCCAGCATCATGTAGCTGTCCGCCTGAAAGAAACTCACCGCAATGTCCAGCGCGGGCGACTCGACCACGCCGGCCACCTCGAACTCGGCTGAGCGCCTCCCCACACTCAGAGTGATCTTGTCGCCCACCCCGAGTCCGTACGTCCGCGCGGATTCCGGCGGTAACAGCACGTACCCGCCATGGCGGAGCTTCTGCACGGTGTCCTGCAGGTCGCCCTGCAGGAAACCCAGCTTGGTCATCTCCAGAAACGTCTCCAGTTCACCGGCTACGAACGTAGCGGGGACCGGCTGCTTGAACTTCTTCTTGAGCCCCTCCAGGAACGAAGTGGCCTCCTGCTCGGGTGGACCGGTTCGGCAGCCAATCTCCCCCACCACCGTCGCGTCCGTAACCCCGGGAACGTCCCTGATCTCCTCCAGCACGCCGTAAGAAACCCGGTTCGGACTCCACACGAAGGTCGAGGGCAGCTTGCTGGGAAAGTCCCAGGCGGCGATGACGCTCTCGCTGCGCACCGCGATGTAGACGATCAGCGACAGCCCCACCATCAGCATCCAGCAGATGGCCGCGCTGCGCCAGGGCGACCTGCCAATCTGGTCGCGGGCCAGCTTGGGACGAATGCGCAGCATCGCAGACACGACATGTATGGTCGCGGTGCCCGCCAGCAGCACTACCAGCGGCGCAAGCAGCACGTAGCCCAGGTATATGGTGGCTACCCCGCAGAAGGCGATGATCGGCTCGAACCACTGATGGGCCTCCACCGAATCGATCATCCATTGGTGGATCATCAGCGTGGCCACGCCGCTCAGCGCTGCCAGCACGGTCAGGAAAGTGCGGGGCGGCCTGGCTTCCGGAGCGGTGGCCTCCAAGGGCGAGATGCGGGCCACCTGCACCACCAACAGCACTGCCGCCGCCAGTACAGTCAATCCGCCGCCGCCGACCGCCAGCCACATGCCCCACTCGCTGATGGCCACACCCTCGACGTACTGCGGCACGAGCAACGCCCCCAGCCTGGTCAAGGCCAGGCCGACAGGCACCCCCACCAGGATGCCGACCACCCCCATTGGCACGACCTCGCCCAGGACCAGGGCGGTCAACTGCAGGCGTGTTATCCCCACGCAGCGCATCATGCCCAGCACCCTGATGCGCTCGACGATGCCCATGCTCATGGTGGTGAGGATGATGAAGAACGAGGTCAACAAGGCCACAAACGCAACCAACGTCAGGACAAGTTGAGTGACGCGTTCTGCTTCCTGGAGCTGCTGCAGTTTCGTCTCGGCGGTGGATACCTGCCAGTTCTGATCATGCTCGGCGTTGGCTTGCTTGACTATCTCTCGTACCGCGTCTGCTGCGCGATGAAGGGCCTCCGGCGACGTGTCGGTCAGCATCACGTCGATGGAGGTTACTTCACCCTGCTCACCCTTGAGTTCCTGTATATCCTGTATGGGCAGCAGGACCGTCGGACGCTGGAAGGTCGCCACTCGCCGTACCTCGTAGGTGCCGACGATCTCGAAATCCCTGGTCGGCGCTTCGTCGTTAATGGCCAGACTGATCGTATCACCGATGCCGAGCCCCCACTCCTCGGCGCTCTTGCGTTCGATGACCGCCACCCCGCGTTCGCCCGCCCGCGGCGTTCGCCCTTCCACCCCCCGATAGTCACGAAACAGGTACTCGGTGGCCGGCACGATCCCGGTGGCGTCGACGTTGACTGACCTCAGGGCAGCGCCGGGCCGCGACAGGCGCACAGTGATAGCCCGCTTGAGCCGGCAGGTAACGTGCTTTACGTTCTGAACGCGGGCCAGGGGTTCAGCCAGGGACTGTCGCACGCGCCCCCAATGACCCAGCGGCGGTTCGACGGTGAGGTGACTGTTGCCCAGCCAATGAGTGACAACCTGGTCCGTGACGGCCCGGCGAACCGACTCGTAAAAGCAGGTCACGCTGACCACGGTGCCAACGCCCAAGGCGATGGCGGCCACGGCGGCAACGGCCCGGCCGGGCTTAGCCCGCCAGTTCCGCGTAGCGAGTTGC
>JANQGB010000881.1 GCA_028277545.1 Phycisphaerae bacterium
CGATAGCACGAACACGCTGACGCTTACGGCGATTCAGGAAACGGTCAACTTCGGTATGACCAATAGCTCGGTGGCGGCTGGCAGCGACATCATCGCAGCGACCTTCGTTGCGGCAGTCACCAGCGGATCGGGAGACCCGTTGAGTTTGACACTCGCCGGTGTTAGCGATGGCGACTTCACCGTAACCACCGGTACCACAAACGGTTTCGAGACGCTCCACGTCGCCAGCGTGGCTGGCAGCGACAACCTCCTCAACGAGATCAATCAGGCTAACGGAACTTCGCTGCAAACCGCGAACTTCTCGGGCGCCTCAAACCTGCGGGTGAGGTCACTGGAGCCCACGGTGCTGATCGTCGATGCCTCGGCGATGACCGGCAACTTCACGCTGGGTGCCGGCTCGGGCAGGTGGAACTACGCCAGCTTCGCCGCCAACATCATGGAAAATCTCGCGGGTGGTATGGGTGACGACCTGTTCATCTTCAACGATCAGCTCACCGCCGCCGACTTCGACGGTGCCGGCGAGCAGATCGATGGCGGGCCGGGCACTGATACGCTGCAGGCGACGCTGGCGGCTGACTTCGGCTCGGTCTTCCCGATCACGAACGTCGAGCAGCTCTGGCTGGACGTGACCGACAACAGTTTGATCGACCTCACCGGCGTGACAGGCTTGACCTCGGTGACACTGGATCATCACGCGACGGCGGCCACGCTGACGCTGCTGAACATCTCTGGCTCGCCGTTGCCGGAGCTGATCTACTGCGGCGCTGACACGCAGGCGGCTCAGATTTACGACGCCGTGACTTACATTCCGGCCGGCACGACCGGCTCGAGCGACACGCTGAACATCACCGCGCACAACCGGGGCAAGGCGCTGAGCTCGAACGGCACGAGCAACGCCCACATGTTGGGTGCCATCAACGTGGACACCCCGGCGATAGAGAACCTCCACTTCACGGTGGAGGACGGACCGGCCACCGTCGCGTCCGGTATTACGGGCCACGGGTTGGTGACGGCGGTGTTCACGGCCAGCAGCAACTTCACCGCCGACTCCATCAGTGCCGGCGGCGCTGACACCATCACGTCGATTGACGCCAGTGCCGTAACAGGAGACTTCATAGCCGGCAGTGCCGACCTGGCGACGGGTGCCTCGATCACACTCGGCA
Source organism: Phycisphaerae bacterium (assembly GCA_028277545.1). Classification (GTDB taxonomy): domain Bacteria; phylum Planctomycetota; class Phycisphaerae; order UBA1845; family UBA1845; genus JANQGB01. Next base: position 1,164 of record JANQGB010000881.1, read on the forward strand.
GCGGCGACGACGTCTTCACCCTCCACGACAGCGGAGCGACCAGCGCCGTTGTGAGCTGTGGCGCCGGTGATGACACTATCGTCAGCGCGGACGCAGATTCCGCCGACTTGATCACCGGTGGCGGCGGGATAGACACCATCAACCCGGGCGCGGGCGTTGACACAATCGTGCTCGACCATGCCAACGCCGGCACCGAAGCGGATATTATCATCGGCTTTGCTGCGGGTGTGGCGGGCGATCAGTTTGACCTCGACCTGTCTGCTCTACAGGCGGCCGCGGCGACCGGGCTGAGTGCCGTACATGCAACCACGTTCGTCGTTCTCGGCGGAACGGACACCCCGGTTGTGGACACGGACGCGACGGATATTTCCGAGTGCGACGGCGCATGCATACCGAGCGCAACGTCGAACGTCATCGTGCTGACCGACGGGACGTTCGCTGACGTGGAGGCGGTGCAGACCGCGCTGGAGTATGGTGGCAGCCGCGAGTTGACCATCGATGCCACGGCCGGCGATGTGGGCGACGCCTTTTCGGTGGTCTACACCGACGGCAACGATAGCTTCATGGGCGCCTGTTGGGCCGACACCGAGACTGCGATTGACACGGACTTCGAAGCGGGCGACCTGACCTGTCTGAACCTGGCCCGGATGAGCGGCATTAGCACGATAGCCGCCGGTCAGCTTAATGCGGCGAACTTCGATTTCATCCCGTAATGCCTCTTTGGCAGCGCCTGCGGTACCGGGGTGGCTTGCGCGACTCGAGCGCCTCAGCACCGCATTGACACAGAGGAACGTTATTGCTAGAAATGTGTTTAGTCCATCACACTTGCCATAGGAAGGGAGGTGATACGAATGCCCGAGACGATCAGTTGCGGACGGCTTCGTTCTTGAGCAGGTCCGCGTGGGTGCAGGTCTGCATCCGACTATCACTATCGGCTTGGTGCGTTGGCTGAGGCCGGCGTTGGGTGTTCGTGGTTGCCTCTTCGCACATCACTCACGGTCGACTAGCAGACGCTCCAGTTTGTCAGGATTCCTCATAGCGCAATGCGCGGTGTTGGCGCCAGCGTTCATCCGTGGACGGTGCCGTCGCGTGTCACATTCGCTGCGTGCTATGACTGGTGCGGGGATCGCCGCGCGCTCACACAGCGTCCAGTGTGTCACGGCCGACGCGGACGCGGTGCGCGTCCGAACTGCCTGGAGTGAGTTCCTTGTACAGAGAGAGAACAGCGACTTCGCCGCGAGTCGAACGGTCGACGGACGTTCGCGAGAAGCCGCCTCATCCCTGTCTGGACGGTGACGCCCATGCGAGCGTGGCGCGTTTGCACCTGCCGGTGGCGCCCAGGTGCAACATTCGCTGCACCTATTGCGAGCGGAAGGTGGGCTCGCGATCGATGCTGGAGGTCTGCCCCGGAGTTGCCTCATCGGTTCTCACGCCACGGCAGGCTTTGGCCAAGGCTGGCGACTTTCTGGCACAGTGGGGGAGCAGCGCGGTGGTGGGTATCGCCGGCCCGGGCGATCCGCTGGCCAACCAGGAGGCGTTTGATACGCTGTCGCTGATCCGGGCAGTATATTCTCATGCCAGGCTGTGTCTCTGCACTAACGGCCTGTCCTTGCCCGGCGCGGTCCCTACGCTGCATGCCCTCGACGTGCAACACCTGAGCATTACGATCAACAGTGTGGATCCGGAGGTGACGGCTGAGATCCATCCCCGGGTCAGGCTGGACGACACCTCAGTCTTGCCAGCAGGGAAATACCGTGAGAGGGGGGCGCGGACCGCAAGAGGGGGCGACGATCCCCGCAGCGTTGGCCAAACCGGCCGTTCGCGGGCGACGCTGTTGCACGGGCTGGCGGCAGGGCGCCTGCTGATTGAGCGGCAACTGGCCGGTCTTAAGGAAGCGGTGTCGCGGGGTCTGCACGTGAAAGTAAACACCGTCGTTATCCCCGGCGTCAATGAAGCAGGTGTGGAAGACGTCGCCCGGCGAGTGGCGGACCTGGGGGCAGGCCTCATCAACATCATGCCTCTGATACCGCGGGGGCAACTTAGCGATCAGGCGGCCCCGTCGCCATGCGCGATCAAGTCGTTGCGTGAACGGTGTGCGAGATACCTGCCCGTCTTCGACAAGTGTAAACAGTGCCGGGCGGACGCGGAGGGGATTCCGG
>JANQGB010001056.1 GCA_028277545.1 Phycisphaerae bacterium
TCGTACCTGATGATGGACCCCAACGACCCGGACACGCTCTACGCCGGCGGCGCGGAGAAGCTGTGGCGGACAACCGATGCCGCAGGCTCGTGGCACGTGGCCCGCGACTCGATCGGTGACGGCATCTCCATATCTCGGATTGACGTGGCCGTAGGGAATTCTAACAACGTTTGGGTCGGTTACGGAGACGGGCAGGTCTGGCGGACATCAGGGAGCACGTCGAGCTGGGTCCGGGTGGACGACAGCACGCTGCCGAATCGGATCGTGGCCGACATACTGATAAGCCCCTTTGATGAGGATAAGGTCTTCGTGGTCTTCTCCGGCTATGAGTCCGACCAGGTCTGGCTCACGTCCGACGCGGGTGCCACCTGGGTGCAGCGCACGGGCAGCGGCGCGAACGCCCTGCCGGTGGTACAGGTCAACTCGCTGGTCATGCATCCCAACCAGCCATGGTGGATCTACGCCGGCACCGACGTGGGTGTGTTTGCGTCGGAGAATCGCGGTATTTCCTGGAACCAGGTGCCCCGATACGGCGATCACGACGGGCCGGTCAACACCGAGGTGGCCGAGCTGTTCTGGCAGGGCAACCACCTGATCGCGGCCACACACGGGCGGGGCATGTACCGCTGCCGGCCGCTGGTGACCGTTCACGTGGACGGCTCCCACACAGGCGACGAGGACGGCTCGTACTGGTTCCCATACAACACGGTCCAGGAGGGGATCGAGGCAGCCGGAAACGGCACGGAGGTCCTGATCCGGGGTGGGGACTACGACGAGGTGGGCGTGACGCTGTTTCACAAGCGCGGCCGGGTAAGTGCTACGGAAGGCGTGGTGATCGTGCGGTGACGATCGGCGCGTGGGTTAGCCGCGGGACATGAGCCGATGTGACGGCCCGCCGACATCTGCTGATCGCCACTCGGCCTCTCTCCCTGCCGCAGGAGGCACTCTTAGTCTGCCCTTCACTGGGCCTCGAACGCTGTCAGCAGTGGCTGCTGGCGACGGCCCTGTACCAGGCTGCGGGCTTCTTGCATCTTTGCGACGCGTTCCGATATAGTCGAAAGGGAGTTACCAGAGCTACCGGTCTTAATCGATCGCGGCTCGGTTGGCTCCGCGGGCTTGACTGGAACTTCGGACGCATGGCCTGGGTGACGCAGGCCGGTAAGAGAGAAACCAGACGATGAGCATCAACGGTACGCCGAGAATCTGGTGGTTCGGAGCCGCTTCCCTCGTGGCCTTGCTCGCGGCTGGCACGACTGAAGCGTCGGACGCGGGCCACGTGGTCGCGGATCAGGTCAGCCTGGCCAACTACGTCGAGCTGATGGACGACTGGCTGTACACCCACAACGGCGACGACCGCGGCTATGGTCCCGAGCACGATCTCGCCAGGGACAACATCGCCGCCCTGATGGAGAGCTACGGACTGAATGTGACCCTCGAGCCCTTCAGCTACTCCGCCAGCACCTACTACAACGTGGTGGGCAGGAAGATCGGGACGTTGTACCCCGAGCAGCAGTACGTCCTAGGGGCCCATTATGACTCCGTCAGCAACCCCGGCGCAGACGACAACGCCAGCGGAGTGGCGCTTATGCTCGAAGCCGCTCGCGTCCTGTCGCAGTATCCCGCGGACTACACCATCGTGTACATCGCCTTCGATCGCGAGGAGCAAGGCCTTATCGGCAGCAGTGCCTATGTGGATGACCATATCTCTGACGACATCCAGGCCATGATCTCCGCCGACATGGTTGCCTATGACACCGACACGGACCAGGCGCGAATCTACAGCCAGGCCAGCTCCAGCGAGTTGATGTACGCGCTGGGCGCGGCCATCGACGAGTACGGCGCCGGGTTGACCTGGTTCGATGCCGGCTGGATAGGCGCCAGCAACCACGCACCCTTCGACGCCGCGGGATTCCCGGCCTGCCTGCTCATCGAGGGCGAGGTGTGGAACAACCCCCACTACCATACCCAGCAGGACAGCTTCGACACTCCGGGCTATCTCGACTTCGATTACGCCATCACCATGACCCGATCCGTCGTCGGCTACCTCGTGGACCAGGCCCAGGTGCAGGTTGCCGCCCTGTTCATGGCGCTGCCCGACGGCGTTCCCTGGCGCGTGGACCCGGATGTGCCAACAACACTCATGATGACGATCACCAACGGGTCTGAGACCCTGGCGCCGGACAGCCCGACGTTGCACTATCGCTTCGACGGCGGACCCTATCTGGAGAGCCCGTTGGTGTCGCTGGGTGACAATCTGTACGAGGCCAGCCTGCCCGGAGCGCCTTGCGGCGCAACGCCGGAGTTCTATTTCAGCGCCGCCGGCGATGGCGGGACGACGATCTACGAGCCCCAGGACGCGCCCGGCACCGTGTTTTCGGCTGAAGTCGCCATCCTGACATCATACTTCATGGACGACTTCGAGGCCGAACAGCCCTGGACGGTCGAGAATACCGACCTGACCTTCGGCGCCTGGGAGCGCGGGATCCCCGCCGGAGACGGAGGGCGCGGCGACCCGACCAACGACTTCGATGGTTCCGGGCAATGCTACCTGACCGGTAACCAGGCCGGAAATTCTGACGTCGACGGCGGCCCCACGCGCCTGATCTCGCCGACCATCGACCTTGGTGCGACTTCGGAGCCACTAATGAGGTACGCTC
>JANQGB010001063.1 GCA_028277545.1 Phycisphaerae bacterium
TCGCCGCGGACAAAGACCGCCGTGGCACCGGCCAGCTTGACGAACTCGGGGTAGCTTACCCAATAGGGCACGGGGATGATGACCTCGTCGCCGGGGTTCAGAACGGCCAGGGCAGCGAGCTGGCAGGCGTTCTTGCCGCCCACCGTGATGATTACCTGCTCCGGCGAGTACTCGACGCCATTCTCAACAGCGTACTTTCTGCAGACCGCCTGTTTGGCAGCCGCCAGTCCGGAGGACGGCTTGGGGTACTTGGTGTGCCCGGCGAAAATGGCGTCGGCCGCCGCCTGCTTGATGTGTTCCGGCGTATCGAAGTCAGGCTCGCCAGCTCCGAAACTGACCACATCTTCGCCCTGGGCGATCATCTGTGCCGCCCTCGAAGCGACCGCCAGGGTAGCCGATTCCGACATGGATTGGACACGATTGGAGACCTGCATGATAAACACCTGCGCAACAGTAACCTGATACCCGAACCCGGCCAGCGGGTACTTTACGGCGACCGCCGGTGCCGACGCAAGTATGGGAGTTTCCGAAGGCTGCGGGCACTTGCGCAGGCGGCGCGAGAGAAGAACCAAAAACGGTTTCGAGTAAGTCTTGATTCGGCGCTCGGAACAGGCTAGTGGTACAGGATTGGACGCCGGGGTAGCGGCCGGCGCCGCCCGGGAGCGGACTCTGACCGGATCACCGGGCCTAGACGCCGCACGCAGATGCCAAAGGACCTACAATGAGCATCAGCCAGATTGCCAGAACGATCAGTGAGTCAGCCACCCTGAAGCTCAATGAGACGGCCGCCATCCTGCGGGAAAAGGGCGACCCGGTCATTCATCTGGGAGGCGGCGAGCCCAAGTCAAAGGTACCGGTCGAAGCGGTGGTGACGACCGCGGGACTGCTGAACACCGGGGAGATACGCTACACACCGGCAGACGGCATCCCGGCCCTCAAAAAGGCCATCATTCGCTACACGGACGAATACTACGGCCGGCAGGTCGAGCCGGAGAACGTCATGGCCTCCGGCGGTGCCAAGCAGGCCATCATGGTCTGCCTGCAGGCTATTCTGAACCCACAGGAGGAGTGCCTGTTCCCCACGCCCTACTGGGTCAGCTACCCGGAGATGGTCAAGCTCTGCGGGGCCATCCCCGTGCCGGTCACACCGGAGGACGGCACCTTCTATCCCCGCCTGCAGGACATCGAACAGAGGGTCAGCTCCTACACCAAGGCGGTGATAATCAACAGCCCCAACAACCCCACCGGGGCCATGTACTCCGAGGAGTTCATCTCCGACATCGTGCAGTTCTGCGAGCAAAAAGACCTCTACCTGATCATGGACGACATCTACCATCGCCTGATCTTCGAAGGTCGCCGGCCGATCAACTGCTACAAGTACGCCCAGAACCTGGACGAGCGATCCAAGCTGGTGGTCATAAACGGGGTGTCCAAGCAGTACGCCATGACCGGCTTCAGGATCGGCTGGGCGGTGGCCAACAAGAAGCTCATCGAGGTGATGACCAACATCCAGGGCCACCAGACCTCCGGACCGTCGGTCGTTTTACAGAAGGCCGCCGTCGGCGCCATCAACGGCGTGCAGTCCAGCGTGGACACTCTGCGGCTGACTCTGGAAAACAACCGCAACGTCATGGTGGATCGTCTTAACAGCTTCGAGGGTGTCAAGCTCTCGCCGCCGGACGGCACCTTCTACTGCTTCCCGGACTTCAGCTTCTACGAGAAGGACTCGACCAAGCTGGCCGAGTTGCTGCTCAAGAAGGTGCAGGTGGTCACCGTGCCGGGCGTCGAGTTCGGCCTGGAAGGACACCTGCGGCTGAGCTACTGCGGCACCATCAAGGACGTGACGGAGGGGATCGAGCGGATGAAGTGGGCCCTGGATCCCAACTCGCCCAACGAACTGTATATCGGCGACCGCAAGCTGGTCAGAGACTGGACCTGAAGCATGGTGATTCGCGAGATCACACCTCGCAATCTGCTGTCGTTCGGGCCGGACACGCCACCGGTGCCGCTGCACGATCTTAACGTCTTGATTGGACCAAACGGCTCGGGCAAATCGAACCTGATCGAAGCGCTCGGCCTGCTGCGGGCAGCGCCTACGCACCTGGCGACGCCCGTGCGGGATGGCGGTGGGATACGAGACTGGCTGTGGAAGGGCGCGCCGTCGGTACCTGCCTCGCTCGACGTGGTCGTGGACAACCCTGAAGGCCAGCAATCTCTTCGGCACGTGATCGAGTTCACCGAGTCGGCCCAGAAGTTCGAACTGGTCGATGAGCGAATTGAGAACGAGAAGCCTTATGAAGGGTACGAGGACGCCTACTTCTTCTACAAGTTTCAGCACGGCCAACCAGTCCTGGTTGTAACCGGGGAGGAGCGGCGAGAGCTGCGCCGCGAGGATGTCGCCTCCGATGAATCGATCCTCTCCCAGCGCAAGGACCCGGAACAGTACCCGGAAATCACGTACTTGGGCCAGGTCTACAGCCGGTTCCGGCTTTACAGGGAGTGGTCGTTCGGACGGTACACCACACCGCGACAACCCCAGAAGGCCGATCAACCGAACGAGTTATTGGAACCCGACTTTGCCAACCTGGGACTGGTGTTGAACCGCCTGGAGCACGACGCGAGCGTCAAACGCCGCATTCTGGACAACCTGCGGGAACTCTACGACGGCATCGAGGATTACCACATTTCAATCCAAGGGGGCACGGTACAGGTCTTCTTTCACGAAGCGGGGGGCTACACGATTCCCGCCACCCGCCTCTCCGACGGCACCCTGCGGTACCTGTGCCTCCTGGCGATACTGTGCCACCCCTCACCGCCGCCGCTGGTTTGTATAGAAGAGCCGGAGCTCGGACTGCATCCGGACATTCTGCCAATGCTGGGAAGGTTATTGCAGGAGGCAGCCGCCAAGAGCCAGCTAGTGGTGACTACGCATTCCGACATCCTGGTTGACAGCCTCTCCGAGACGCCAGAATCCGTCGTGGTCTGTGAGCGATCGGAGGGGCGGACCAGCATGAAGCGTCTCGAAGCGGACAAGCTGAGTAGTTGGCTGGAGAAATACCGTCTGGGGGAGCTGTGGACCAAGGGCAAGATCGGAGGAGCTCGGTGGTGAAGGTGGAACTGCACATCGAGGGTGGCGGCGATAGCCGTTCACTGCAGATCGAGTGCCGCCGGGGATTCCGCATGCTTCTCGAGAAGGCCGGCTTTAAGGGGCGCATGCCCTCGACCAACGCCTGCGGTAGCCGCAACTCAGCCTTCGACGATTTCCAGAAGGCGATGAAACGCCCTCGCGACGGGGAGTATCCCATTCTCCTGGTCGATAGTGAGAGCGCCGTCAGCGAGCCGGCGTGGAGACACCTTCGCGACCAGGACGGTTGGCCCAGGCCGGACGGCGCAGCGGACGATCAGGCCCAACTGATGGTCCAGTGCATGGAGACCTGGTGCGTCGCGGACCACGATGCGCTGAAGCGTGTCTTTGGCCAGCGCCTGCAGGACAGCGCCCTGCCGGCCCGGAGCGATCTGGAAGGGCGTTCGAAAGACGACGTTCAACAGGCCCTGGAACGTGCCACGCATAACTGCGGCCGCGATCGAAAGTACGAGAAGGGCAAGCGCTCGTTCCGGCTGATCGCGGAACTCGATCCGAGTGTCCTCAAGGAGCATCTGCCTCGCTTTGCGGAACTCTGCAGGACCTTGGAGGGGAAGCTGGGTATCGAGCAGAACTGACGACGAGTGGTGAGAACGAATCGTAGCAAGAACAGATCCAACAGGCTGACCTGAGGATCGTGCCTTTGGCGCCTCAGCCCGGAGCAACACTATGAAGTACCTCGAATTCGACACGCCGGCCATCAAGCACGCCAAGGATTACGCCAGCGACTTCAAGCTGAGCAACCACGGGCTTACGCACCTGGACCAGGTGTTCTGGAACCTGCCCCCGGCCGCGCTGTACGAAGAGGCCATCTTCCGCGGCGAGGGGCATATGGTCGCCGGGGGTCCGTTCATCGTCAACACCGGCAAACACACCGCCAGGGCAGCGGCCGACAAGTTCGTCGTCCAGGAGCACACCACCGAAGACAAGGTCTGGTGGGGAATATACAACCGGCCTTTCAACCCGGACAAGTTCGAGGGGCTCCATACGCGCTTGCAGGCCTTTCTGCAGGGCGAGGAACTGTTCGTCCAAGACTGTCACGCCGGCGCCGATCCGAACTTCCGCCTGCCCGTGCGGGTGATCACGGATACGGCCTGGCAGAGTCTCTTCGCCCGAAACATGCTCATCCCGCTGGAAACGCACGACGAGATGAAGAAGCATGTGCCGGAGTTCACCATCATCGCCTCGCCGTCGTTCAAGACTGACCCGAGAATCGACGGCACCCGCAGC
>JANQGB010001150.1 GCA_028277545.1 Phycisphaerae bacterium
GCGCGCAAGGAGCGCTGCCCAGCCATCCCGACCTGCTCGACTGGCTCGCTGTGGAATCTGTGGATGGCGGATGGGATGTGAAGGCGCTGCTCAAAACGATGGTCATGAGCGCCACCTACCGGCAACAGTCTGCCACGACGCCCGCTCTGTTGGAGATCGACCCGCAGAACCGATTGCTGGCGCGCGGGCCGAGGTTCCGGTTGCAGGCCGAGTTCATCCGCGACGCAGCCTTGAAGGCCGGCGGCTTGCTCGTGGATCGGATGGGCGGGCCGAGCGTGCGTCCGTACCAGCCTGCCGGGCTCTGGAAAGAGGTGAGTCACTACGGCAGCACCCCGGCGGCGGCCCAGGTCTTCGTGCAAGACCACGCCGAAAAGCTCTACCGCCGCAGCCTCTACACCTACTGGAAACGCACGGCCCCGCCGCCGTCGATGCTGACGTTCGACGCCCCGACACGGGAGGTCTGCGCCGTCACCCGCGAGGTGACCAACACGCCGCTGCAAGCCCTGGTCCTCCTCAACGATCCGCAGTTTGTAGAAGCCGGCCGCGCCCTGGCCGAACGGATCCTCCGCGAAGCCGATGACGACGTGGAAAGCCGCATCACGTTCGCCTTCGAGGAAGCAACGAGCCGCCAGCCGGACCGGCAGACGGTCAAGATCCTCCGGCAGCGGTTCGAAGAAGAACGAGCAGCCTATCAGGCTGACCCCGCCGCTGCTGCCGCCTACCTCGGTGTGGGCGAATCCCCCCGCGATGAAACCCTGGACCTGGCCGAACACGCCGCCTGGACCACCATCGCCAGCCTGATTCTTAACCTGAGCGAGACGATCACGAAAAGCTAGGTTCAAGGTTCCAAGTTCAAGGTTCAAAGTTTCTCATAGGCGAACTTTGAACCTTGAACCTTGAACTTTGAACATTAAACCCCAACCATGCACCCATTACTCGATTACGAACGCACCGTCACGCGCAGGACGTTTCTGGGCAAGGCGGCCCGAGGAATCGGGCGGCTCGGGCTGGCGTCGTTGCTGTTTCCCGGCGTGATGCGGGGGCAGGCGGCTCCGTCGGTCGCCGGCGATCCGGGGCGGCAACGCCTGCCGCACTTCGTGCCCAAAGCCAAGCAGGTCATCTACCTGTTTCAGTCCGGTGGGCCGTCGCATGTGGATCTGTTCGACTACAAGCCCATCCAACGCGAACTGCATGCTACCGAACTGCCCGACTCGGTTCGCGGCGGTCAGCGCCTGACGGGCATGACGGCGAACCAGACGGCCTACCCCGTCGTGGCTCCCTGGTGGCCGATGCGCCGGTGCGGGCGGCACGGCACCTGGATCAGCGACCTCCTGCCTCACATCCAGACCATCGCCGATGAGATCTGTCTCATCAAGTCGATGTATACTGAGGCTATCAACCACGACCCAGCCATCACGTTTATCAATACGGGAACGCAGCAGATCGGGCACGCCAGCCTCGGCGCGTGGCTCAGCTACGGCCTCGGCAGCGAGAACGAGAACCTGCCGGCCTACGTGGTGCTGCTCTCGCAAGGGACAGGCAAGAACC
>JANQGB010001256.1 GCA_028277545.1 Phycisphaerae bacterium
CCCACCGATGTAGCCGGCGACACCACCTGCGGCCGCGCCCGCTCCAGCGCCGATGGCGGTTCCGGGCCCAGGAGCGACACAGCTTCCGACAGTTCCACCACCCATCGCCCCGAGCTTCGCGCCGACGAAGGCCCCGCCCCAACCACCGGCCATCCCCGCAGCATTCTTGGCATGAGCGACTTCCCGCTCTTGCTGCGTCAGTTCACCTTCGGCGAACCTGTGCTCGATGGTGGCTCCCTCGTTCACCCGCAGGCCGGTGTCAATCGCCACGGCAACGGGGATCGCAACCTTGGAGCCGACCTTAGCAACCTTTGCAAGCGTTCCGGCGGAACGCTCAGTTGCAGCAGTGGCGCGAACCGCGTCGTCGGTGACATTCATGATGACATTAGCAGCGTCATTCGGCGTCTGGCTTAAAGCTCTTGCGGAGTGGCCAGTACCCGCAATGTCGTCCAGGACATTGATGCCCCGGGCAGTCAGATCATCGACGACGGTCCTGGCCAACCGAACGGCATCATCGCCTGCCTGCGTAGTCGCCTCGAGTACCGCCACCGTGGGCTCGCCCAGCACGTGCTTAGTGCGAACGACATGCACGTACAGTTTGCCCGAGCGAGCCGCTCGCAAGACAGCTTTCGCAGCTTCTTTCTCGGCGGCTGAAGCCTTCGGGCTCTTGAGAGTTCGTTCGGCCGCCTTCACAGCCCACTCCGACGAACCTTGCAGGTAGCCATATGACTTAGCGAGTTGGCTCGATCCGCCTTTCGCCTCGACAACATGAACAATGTCGTCGGCCGAGCGGTAGACCTGGTCGAAGCCTTGCCGAAGAGTGGACTTCGTGCCGTCCATCAAAGGCTTCCACCCTTTAGCTTTGGTGAACTGGCGAGCACCATCCTCACCGAGTGCTTCGGCGAGTTGCACTCGCTGGTCCAGCGTGGCCTCAAGCCACTGCTGCTGCCGGACCGTGGGTGTACCGGCAACGGCCGAAGTATTTGTCGCCACCTCCGGGGCGGCAGCCCACACAGGCTGGCCGATGGTGCTGCAGACCATGAGGCATGCAGCGAGGATGAGGGAGGGGGAGAAGAGGGAGTTAACGGTGGTCAACATGACCGGCTCCTTAGAGGAGAGTGGAGTGGAGAGTGGAGTGTGACCGCTCCGCACCATGCAGAGCGGCATCAATTCACGCGCTAAGAGCGAACTGCTGTGTCGGGATGCGGTTCTCAGGAAGCTGCGTCGTGGCAGGAAGGTGCAGCTTGCCGTGGCCTTTCCAGCGGATGCTGAGGAGGCCCACCATGTAGTCGTGGTCGACCGCGATCTTCACCTGATCGGGGACGAGCTCAATCGTCCGTTTGATCAACCGAACCTTCATGGCGGCCAGCGCCTTGGCTTGACGTCGTTTGCCGGACTTCTGCATCGCGTGCCGCATCGCGGAAACTGCGTTGGCCCTCGCCCAGGTCTGTTCCGCAGCATCTTGCCGAGTCGACTCGACCATTTCGCGGAATGTGGGCTTGAATGACCGGCCGGATTTGTTCTTGGTCTTGCTGCTCATCGGTGGCTCCTTTCGTTTGCCACCGGTCGTATATCAATGCCCATGCCAGACGATCTGTATCGCTCAGAAAGCCAGTTTTTGGCCTTTAATGACCACTAGAAGCATTCAAAATTGAACGGATAGCGATTGGATAAGATCAGGACGATTGACATCAAGCGGCCAGCGTTTAGAATTGAACGCATGGCTAAATCAACTGTGATGGCGACGTGGATTGGGGTGACCGACTACCTGCACGCTTTTCCTGAGGAGGCGGATCGCAAGGCACCCACCGGCAGCCCAGCAGCATCGGTAATGGCGAACGTGCAACCCGAGCGAGTTCTGTTGCTTTGGGGAGACAGCCCCAAGACCCCGTTGTCACGAGCCGAGGAGTATCGGGCATGGCTTCGTGATCAGATCACCACCGCCCCGATCCCGGAGATCGAGGTGGTAGGCATCGAGGGGTCCACCGATCACGTCATGGACTTCGGCTGGGTCTACTCAGAGCTCGAGAGGGCGATGCGGAGAGTGCCAACTGATTCATTGCTTGCTATCAACGCGAGTAGCGGCACATCAGTGATGACCGCCGCATGGATCGTCTTTGCCAAAGCGGCCGGATCACAGGAGTGTGCCCTTTACGTCAGCAGTCGTGAAAAAGGCGTGCAACCCCTGGAACTGCCCGCCGGACTGACGATTGACCTACGACAAGTCATCGTGATGGCGGATGATGATCCGAGGACAAATCTGCTAGCCGCGCTATTTGATAACGAAAGTCAACGGGCTCGAGTCGATGAATGGGTTGGTAAGTCCACAGCAGTCGAGCGGGTGAAGGCACAGGCCTACGCTTGCGCACGGTACTCTGTCCCAATATTGATCACAGGGGCACCCGGGACAGGCAAGAGTGTATTGGCAGAGTCCATTCACAGCCTAAGCGGTCGCTCCGGCAAACCGCACACAATTGATTGCGGTCAGCTCTACAGCGACATCGAGATTCATGCGGTGTTCGGCTGGGAGAAGGGCGCATTCACGGGTGCGGACAAGGAGAATCCCGGCCTTGTAGATGCAGCGTCGGACGGCACCATCTTTTTCGACGAGATCGGTAATGCACCACCAGTTGTTCAGAGTGCCCTTCTTCGCTTCCTGCAAACCGGCAAGTATCGGCCACTACGATCTTTGCAAGAAAAAAGCTCAAACGCACGGATTATTGCTGCCACCAATGTTGACCTTGACAGTGCTGTGCGACAGGGAAAATTCCGTCAGGATCTGCTCGACCGGCTAAGGTGGGTTCATATCGAATTGCCGTCACTCGGTGAACGCAGCAATGATGTGCTTGCGCTAGCGTGTGCAAAGTTGACTGAGTTCCAGAGGAATCATGCAGACACGATGCGAAAGGTTGGGAGCAAAGAGAAGCACTTCGAGGCTTCAGCCCAGCAGATTCTGCTCGCTCACGATTGGCCCGGAAATATTCGTGAATTGGAGCAACTTGTGACGCGACTCGTCATCTTTGGGAATCCGGATTCTGAGGAGATCACGGCAACAGACGTACAGAAGCAGATTCTTTCAGGGCGAACTCGTGAGGGCGACTCGCTTCTCGGTCGGCCACTTCAAAATAGCTTCGATTTGGATGCCGTCACGAGGGAACTCCAGTGGCACTACGTTCGGGAGGCAGCCCAGAAAACGGAGGGCAATAAGACAGAGATGGCCCGTCTTCTAGGCTATGGCGAAAGCAGAACTCCGCTGAACACCATGCTAAAAAACTTTTCGAAGCATGGTTTGCCTGCCCCACTAACTTCATGATTAGCTTTGGGTAAAAGATAAACGCTCGGCCAACGCGAGGTCGACTCGGGTGCTCCGGTGCAGTCGGTGCGAACTAAATTTCGTCTCGCTTTGCGCCACAATACATGGAGGACTCTTAGCGTCGGTATCGGTTCCTGACTGAGCTACTCGTTTGATTCCTCTACGGCGCATGCGTCGAGGGTAATTCGTCCAC
>JANQGB010001377.1 GCA_028277545.1 Phycisphaerae bacterium
CCCGTGGGGCCGGAGCATCTGGGACGAAACCAAGCCCAGCGAGCGGGGGGTGTTTCGGGCCATCCGCAGGGTGTACGCCAGCTTCTACAACGACAACGCCTTTCTCGAGCGGCTGCGCCACGGGGTGAACGAGAACGAGGTGGGCATGGCGTTGCTGGTCCACCATTCGTTCCCCGACGAAATCGAGATGGCCAACGGTGTGGCTACCTTGCCGGATGGCGGGCCGGCACTCCTGGTGACCCAGCTTGGCGCGGTCTCGGTGGCCAACCCGGAGGACGGTTCGCGTCCGGAAGAGGTACGGGTGGTGTTCTACGGCAGCAGCATGTTTCCCAGCGTAGAGCAGTACTCGGATCTGGTCGTTCTGGGCGATACGGTCATGGACTGGCCGGACGACTACACCGATCTGACCCAGTTGCTGATCGGGGTGGCGGATACCTTCGAGCTGGAGACCGGCAAGACCGGTTACGTACTCGATTTCGAGTACAAGAAGGTGGCCCCGGATGAATCGCTGGTGGTCAAGCAGGTTCGCCAGATCCCACAGCCGGACGACACGCCCAACATCACGCCCTTTCTGATCAACGAACCGGTTGAACTCTGTACCATGCAGGGCGAGTTCGGCGACGTCTTCTTCAACCACCATCTCAAGTGCCGCTGGCACTTGGAATCCCGTAGTCTGTGGCTGACTCCCGAGAACCTCGGCGACGGCATCTACACCGAGGCCTCGTTCGAGTTCACGGATGGCTGCCGGCTGTACACGCTCGAGGGCTGGCTGGCCGACTGGCCGTTGGCAGGGCATTCCCATCAGGTCGAGGAAGTGATCGACACCTGGTATCTGGCCGACCTGGACAATCCGCGCCAATACACCTTACGCACGCAGTTCATCCCCGAACTGGTCGCAGCGTCCGAGTGTCCTCTGCTGGTGCCAAGTGACTTCGCCTGGCTGTTGCAGGTGGAGCATGCCCAGCCCGTACGCGGTCGGCACTATGATGGCACCCCGATCACCAGGACCGATGAGGAGACCCGGCTCAGGGTGTGCCCCCAGCCGCATGTGGACGACCTGCTGGTGGAGCGGTCGATAACGAGTCCGGCCGAATTCTCGGTGGAGACGAGCTACTACTGGCCGCCCCCTCCGACCTGGGTGGTGGCCGGCTACACCGCGCCGCTGGTGGACTGGGAAGGAACCGTGATCGAGGGCCTGACCACCGAGCCGATCGTGCTACACGACTACTATTCGCAGACCTATCTGCCGGGTCATCACAATCTGATCGAGTTCTACATCTTCCACCCACGGCTGGAGCCCGGACTGGACGAGCAGGTCCTGGCGGAACTGGAGGCGGCGGGCGTGGAGTACATCTTCGGGCAGTACAGCACCGGGCCGACGGAGCTGTTTACCTATGGCCCCGAGACCGATTGTGCCTGTGACCTGATAGATTACGTCGAATTTCATGACTGCCTGTCGGGTGCCGGTGCCTCGCCCACCCCCACGCCGCCTCGTACGGAGGAGGTCTGCCTGGCCTTCTACGACGACGACGAAGACGGGGACGTTGACCTGGCGGACTTTGGTCAACTGCAGGTCTGTTTTGGCGGTGGCTGACCTCAAGCAGCGGACGGCTCAGCCCGCGAGTGCCGCTTTCGGGCGCTCATCGGCGCCGAAGTACTTTCGCCGGAACCAGAAGGCAACGCTGACCAGCCCGATCATCACCGGAACTTCCACCAGCGGTCCGATGACCGCCGCGAAGGCTGCGCCTGAGCCGATGCCGAACACCGCGACGGCCACTGCGATGGCCAGCTCGAAATTGTTGCTTGCCGCCGTGAAGGCGATAGTCGTCGTCTGCGGATAGCCCGCTCCGATCTGCCTGCCCATCCAGAACGAAACCAGGAACATGACGACGAAGTAGATGCAGAGCGGTATGGCTATGCGAACGACGTCCAGGGGCAGTTGCACGATGTTCCTGCCTTTGAGTGAGAACATGACCAGGATGGTGAACAGGAGCGCGATCAGCGTGATCGGCGATATCTTCGGAATGAACCTGCTCTCGTACCAGGTACGGCCCTTGAGCCTGAGCATGGCCAACCGTGTGAACATCCCCGCGAGAAAGGGAATGCCGAGATAGATGAAGACACTCCGGGCGATCTGGCCGATGGTGACCGGCACCTCGGCGCCCCGCAGGCCGAACAGTGGCGGCAAGACCGTGATGAACAGCCAGGCGTATACGGAGA
>JANQGB010001509.1 GCA_028277545.1 Phycisphaerae bacterium
CAGGCGTGCACCGGAGCACCAAAGATCTCAGGACCACGGACGCAGGGCTGCGGACCAGCGCCCGCACCGTCCGGCCCCGGACCGCCCGACCCGCCGCACGCACCGCGGGATTCGATTCGCGGCTTACACCAGGTGCCTGCCGATGGACCGAGGCTGCGAGGCACGGAGACGTCGCCGCATGCCGAGAACCGTGTGGAGTCCAGGCGATCCGCCGGTAGACACTCGCCCATGCCGCGGTGGTGCGTGCGGTGGCGGCGTGTGGGCTCGTGGTGTACGACGCGCCGGCGATGAGGCCGACAGGCCCGCGCCAGGCCCGGCATTCATGCCGGGTTCAGGACGAATCGCCCAAGGTGTGCCACCCCGGTTCACCGGGGTTCTCGATGCCAGTCTTGAGACACTGGGGCCGGTACCGTCGATTGCCTGGCACGGCCGCGACCACTCGCTGGGTAAACCCGCACCACGAGAAGCCCGCTGGAAGCGGGCTCAACCAATACGCGCGGCCCGCGAAACCCGGCATGAATGCCAGGCCTAGCGCACGAATCGCGAGAAGAAGCCCGGCACGAATCCGGGGCTGGCCCCAGGGGGGCGCCAAGGCCGCCGGCATCCAGCACTACCGCGCAAAGTCAGCACACTTTTGTAACGCGGGCATCCGCCCTGCATCGCTGTTACGGTCAGTGCCGGCTGGAAGCCCGCGTTGCCAACAACCTTGCGCAGTAGTGTTAGCTGTTAGCGTAGCGGACAAAGCGGGTCCGGCATGCGACCGCCGACACGAAGACAACCACGACCGTGATGATCGCCGAGAATACGATCAAAGGCAGCAACCAGAACCATCCGAAGGGTGCCAGCGAATTAAGTAACTCGATTACCACGAAGGCCGAGACGATCAGCAGAAACACGAATGGCGGGAAGATGCCGGCGCAGAAGCACGCCACGCGATGACAGCCGCCGGCACAGTTACGGCGGTCTTGCCGGGAGACCACCATCCCGACGATTCCAGCCGTGAGCGACACGAATACGCCGATCACAAAGGCGACCAGCACTCCCGTCCAGCCTACATAGAACAGAAACTCTGCCGCGTCCCCATGGAGACTCTCACCCAGCACACCGGATACGCCGAGGGCGAAAGCTACCAGAAACGCCGCCGCGGTCAGCAGCAGTTGGGCCAGCAGGAACGTCCCGGCGGACTTAAGACCCTGGACGGCGGACATCGACATGAACAGTCGCTCCGGATTGAACCAGGCGTCCAGAGAGGCCCGCACGAAGCCCACCTGCCGCACGGCATGGAAGAACGGCCCCCAATAGATGGGGCTGCGCAGCCCCTCGCTCAACGAACGCTCCACCGCCCGGCCGCACTCCGGACACCTGGCCGATGGGTCGTGGTGTGACAGGTTGTAGCCACACTCCTCGCACAACGGCGCCCGCCCCTCTTCCGGCTGAACCACGTTGGCGGTCATGGCTCGCAGCAAACCGGCCACCCACCAGATCGCCGCGGCGGCGAACAGCATTACCAGGGCATACTCGTAGTTGGACGCCATCCAATCGAGCAACCAGGTGTAAGAACTGCGCGCCTGTGCGGGACCCGGTTCGTACCAGCGCAGAGAACGGAGGTAGTTTTGACAGAGATTCAGCAGGGCGCAGTATGCCCAGCTCAGCAGCACCAGGTGACCCATGTGCAGCCAGACAGTGCGCAGTGCCAGGCGCCACAGGTCGCGGATCGGCGCCCTCGAATCACCCCAGGGCAAGGACGCCAGCGAGAGCAGCAGGCACGCTGCCTCGACCGAGAGCAGGACGATCGCCCAGATCAGCCATCCC
This sequence comes from Phycisphaerae bacterium, assembly GCA_028277545.1. Classification (GTDB taxonomy): domain Bacteria; phylum Planctomycetota; class Phycisphaerae; order UBA1845; family UBA1845; genus JANQGB01. The sequence continues at coordinate 1,813 of JANQGB010001509.1, forward strand.
GCACGGTGCAGCAGAAAGTGCGCATCGAACAGGGGCGCGAACTCCCTCCGCAGGTCCGTGTTCTGCGCCAGAATCAGGAACGTGCCGACCAGACCGGGCAACAGGAACCCTACATGGCCGAAGTATGCCCTGGTGAGCGGCGTGTCGCGATGCGCCTCGGCCAGTCGCCGCGGCGCAAGCCCGGCCAAGAGCAACGTGCTGAACAACCCCTTTCTCACGCAGTGTACATCCTCTTACGCTACCGTGGCGTTACCTCATCTAACGGAGATGACCGTGGTTGGGAAGGGCAGAATCGTGTCGGCCGAGTGCGCACGAGAATCGCCGCCGAGCGGAGTGTATCACCCGCCCGGCGGCGACTCTCCCTGGCGCTGGCTAAGACCTGTTCAGCAGCCGCCAGGCTGCACAAGGTGCAGCGCTTGGCTAATGCACTACCGCGATAGTGGACTTCTTCTTCTCTCGCTGCTGAGCATCCGCCTGGTCGGCTTCGATCGGTGCTGGCGGCTCGGCAGCCTGAACCGGCCGGACGTGCGGCGGGCCGGCCGGATGATGGTGGGCCATCATCTTTGAGACCATGCCGATGACGTCCTCCGCCTTGGGCAAACCGGTGACATTGGCGGCCAACCGCAGGCGGGTCGGCGATTCGTCCGCCAGCAGCGTGACTACCGTGCTGCCGGCCAAGGCGCCAACCGCACGCACGTGTTCGACCTCGTGCGGCGGGCAGAACTGCGACGCTACCTGGGCGCAGCGCCCGGCGTGGGCGAACAAGGCCAGACTGGTGTCAGGCGTAAGGCGATCTACTGCCGCCTTGACGCCTTCGTCGGTCAGAATCGACGTGCGCGAGCGCGAAGCCTCGATCGAGGCCGCCACCGCCCGCTCGGTCGGGGCAATGATGATGCTGCGTTCCAGCCTGGCGACGTGGATGTTCACGCCCTCGGGCATGGGGAATACCTGCACCTCTACTCCGGACACCGATCGGACCGTCGGCTGGGGGACGTCCGGGCCCATGACGATCGAGGGGATGGAAAGCAGTTGTTCCCACAGCTTCCGCGAGCGCTCCGGGTCGCTGGCCGCTATGACCAGGCCGACGTCGGGGATGGGTAGGCCGTCAAAGCGCCGTTCGCCGGGCACGACGAAGAGCGCCACTTCCTCCATGTTGGCGAAGAGTTCGCGGCCCAGATCCAGACCGGTGACGTAACGCAGGGCGTCGGCCTTGCTCACTGCCGGCGGCTGATCCGCTTCACCGCTGGTCGGGTTGATGCCGATGCCCAGAACCGCCGCCGCCCCGGCGGGGACGTTCTGCAGACTGCGCCCACTCATCGGCGGTGTCCGAATCAGGTTGTAGATCAGGTTGGCGTGGCCCTCGTCGAGGGCCATGGCCGCTTCGGCATACAGGCCCCTGTCGGTGGAGCCGATGGCCGCCGATACCGACTGCAGGTGACCGATGTCGAACAGGCCCTGGGCCATGCCTAGTGCCTGCATGGCGTCGCGGTCATGCCCCAGGTTCTTGTAGGCCATTTCCACCGCACCCTTGGCGTCCACGAAAGCAAACACCAGGGCGTCGCCGCGCTGTTCGGCCAGGGCGGCCATGTCGGGCCGGTCAGCCAGCGAGTCCCGCGTGGAACCGGCCAGATGATCAACCACGCCGGACACCAGGTCGCGCGAGGTGCCCACGACCACCAGGCGGTGCGTGAAGGTTACCACCAGGCCCGGCTGGATCGAGAGCGTGGCGAAACCGCTGATCGGGTCTGCCGGGGCAACGAACTGGGCTCCGGTCTCAATCAAGCCGCGCAGGGCATGCGCATCACCCGGGTGGAGCACCAGGAGGCCTTGGATGCCGGCCATCTCAGGCAAGCCCATCGGCGGCGGCTCCATACCGGTTATCGCCAGGGCCACGCCGCGGAACTGCTTGGCCTGATCGATGATGGCCGGGCTCAGAAACACCTTCGGAGGCAGCACCAATCCCGGAGCGTCAGGAATAGGCATGGCCCGCGCCGCGGTCTCTCCGGAGGTTAGGTTGGACAGCGGATCGCCCACCAAGCCCAGCATGGAGAGCAGGTTCTCCAGGTGGCGTCCCGGCTGCCGGACCTCGACGAAGGCGACGGTGTCGGCCGGCATCAACGCGGCCAGATCCGCGCTGCGAATATCCTCCAGGCAACTTCCCCGCCTGAGGCGGGCTTCGGCAGCCATCTCCTTCGGCACCCCGCGACTCTTGGCTACCGATGCGTACAGATCGGCGGCGGCCTGCAAGTCACCCTCGTGCGTCTCCAGGAAGTAGGCCCGCTCGAATTGCCGCTGGGCGTCGCGCGTCTCCGCCCAGGCCGGCCCCAGGGGAATGGCCAACACCATAGCGGCCACCAGTCCCCATTGGAT
>JANQGB010001390.1 GCA_028277545.1 Phycisphaerae bacterium
ATATCTCAAGGGCCGGGTGGCTGTGTCCGATAGTATGCCCGTCGAGGGCCGCGTGGAGCGCGTCAGGTGCGTCTTCCACGGGTCATGTGTTGGTGTGCGGCATCGTCCGCGCAGCGAGAACAGCTTATCCAGGACGTAGTGTCGGAGCCAGTAACAATGAGGTCCAGCCGCCGAAATAGCAGCGCGTTCACACTGGTCGAGATTCTGATCGTGGTGATCGTGGTCGGAATCCTTGCTGCAATAGTCGTCCCGCAGTTCTCCGAGGCCAACACTGATTCGCAGACCTCGGCACTGCAGTCCAATCTGCGCACCATTCGAGCACAGTTGGAGTTGTACAAGCTGCAGCACAAAGAGACCTATCCGGCTTTCGACACCTTTACCGCCCAAATGACCAGCTACACCAAGGAGACTGGGGAGGCCAAGGAGAATAAAGACGCTACCAACGGGTACATACTGGGACCTTACCTGATGAGCATTCCCAACAATCCGTTCACCAAGACGAACACGGTGGGGGCAGACGACAGTACGCCGACCGCGTGGTACTACAACGCGACCACCGGGCAGTTCAAGTCTAACGACGGCGACGCTACCCGCGAGGGCTATTAGCGTCCAGGCATAGCGGATCGGGCACTCTTTGGCGGCCGGGCAAGGGCCGCTTCCTCTGCACCGCCGCTGGTTCGCGGAGTCAGGAGAAGACGGGCATGACGGAGCCACATAATCGATCCGGCGGTTCGCGGGTGTTGCGGTGGCTGCTCGTGGCCTTCGTGTTGGCCAGTTGCGTGCGGGTCTGGCTCGGCCCCGGCGAGGTCATTCCGCGGGCGCAGGCGCAGATTCCCGACAGTGGGCTGCAGCGCAAAAAGCAGTTGGACGCGACGATCGAGACGAATGCCATTCTTCGCCAAATTCACTCGACGCTGCAGCGGGAGACGCTAAGTGTTCGCGTCGTGGAAGGCGGTCAGGGTGGTGGCAAGGGCGTCGTGCCTAACCGGAAGACGAGGCAGTAGAGCGGCGAGGCGCCGCGCTGGGACGGCGAGATGTCACCTGAGCGGCTGCCCTCTGGATTTGGCTGCGGAGTGTGGGGCAGCATCAGTGTGGGTGGATACCGGCCCCGTCACTTCGTAAGTGGCGGGGTTGTTTTGCGATAGGAGCTCTCTTGAGCTGGTCCAGGAAGCAGGTCGGGCGGACCGGTCTGGATCTCGGGTCGCAGGCGATCCGGATGAGACCGGTCAGGGTGCGCGGATCGCGACCAGGGGTACTTGCCGCCGCCGAATACGAACGCGCTGCGGAGTGGGCTGCTTCGGGCCGGGCGCGAACTGAGACGGACGCGGCGCCGCGGTCCGCCCGGGGCGATGAGGTTGCCGTGCTCACGGGGCCAGCAGATCGGTGCGCGGTCTGTCGCGCCGGTTCTGAGAGATCGAGAACTCGTGCTGTGGATGAACTGAGCGACCGGCAGTGTGGACGAGCCGGCGTGCTCCGGATGACGCGCTGTCAGGGAGATCTACCAATGGTAGCCGAACGTAGCAGGAGCCTGCGATGCACGACAGCACTGGTGTTGCTGTTGACGTCCGCGAACGTCGCCAGGGCCCAACCGAGGCGGGACGCGGAGCCTCCGCCGAGCGAGCCACCTGCCGCGGTGCTGGAACCCGCCGCCCCCCTGGGCGAGGTGAAAGTGTCGGAACGGGGCAACGTGGAAATGCACGTGGCCGAACAACCGTTGTCTACGGTGCTGCAAATGCTCTCGCTGCAGGGGCGGCGGAACATTATCGCCACGCCATCGGTTGTGGGCACTGTCACCGCCGACCTGTACGACGTGAGCTTCGATGAGGCCCTGGAGGCGATCCTGGTAGCCAACCAGTGCGGATACCGCCAGCAGGGCAACTTCATCTACATCTACACCAATGAAGAACTCGCCCAACTGATCGCCGCGGAGAACCCGCCGCAGACGCGCGTGTTCCGGCTGTATTACACCACTGCCGCCGATGCGGCCTTGGCACTGACGCCGCTGCTGAGTGACATCGGCACGGTAACCGCTTCGACGGCGGCCGACGCGGGCATCGAGCCCGACGCAGCCAGCGCCGGGGGTGATGCCTACGCGGCGCATGACTACCTGGTCGTGTACGACTACCCGGATCGGTTGCGGGAGGTCGAGCAGATCCTGTCGCAACTGGACGTACAACCGCAGCAGGTGCTGATCGAAGCCACCATTCTGCGGGCCACGCTGGACGACGAGAACGCCCTGGGCGTCGACTTCACCATGGTGGGCGGTGTCGATCTGGAAGTGCTCGGCTCGACCTCGAGCGGGATCACCGACCTGCAGACCGGCTCGCTGCCCACGGACCGGCTGGAGAAGTTCAACGCCGCGGTCGAGACCGACATGAATCAGTTGGTGCCGAAGGGTGGCGTCACGGTCGGCATCATCAAGGACCACGTGGGGATGTTCATCCGGGCGCTGGAGCAGGTGACCGACACGGTGCTGCTGGCCAACCCCAAGATACTGGCGCTGAACAAGCAGAAGGGCCAGGTCATGGTGGGCCGGCGTGACGGCTACATCACCACGACGGTGACCGAGACGCAGGCCATCCAGACGGTGGAGTTCCTGGAGACCGGCACGCAGCTCATTTTCCGGCCCTTCATCGGCCGGGACGGTGATGTGCGGATGGAATTGCACCCCGAGGACAGCGTCGGCGGCCTGAGCGCTGCCAACCTTCCGTTCGAAACGACCACCGAACTAACCACCAACGTGTCGTGCAAGGACGGCCAGACGATTCTGATCGGCGGTCTGTTCAGAGAGGTGAGCAGCGCCTCGCGATCGCAGATTCCGTTGTTGGGCGATATTCCCGGGCTGGGTACGGCCTTCCGTTCGCGGGCCGACAACTCGAGCTGGGAGGAAGTGATCATCCTGCTGACTGTCCACATCGTCAAGAACGCGGACGAGTACGCCGAAGCCACCCGCAAAGAGGCTGAGGATATTGAGCGGATTCGAGTGGGCCTGCGCAAGGGGTTGATGTGGCACGGGCGCGAGCGACTGGCCCAGGCCCACTACCGCGAGGCGCTGGCCCGGTACGCCGACGGTGATGTCAGCCGAGCGCTGTGGAACGTGCGGCTGGCACTGCACAACCAACCTCGGCTGCTTTCGGCGATCAAGCTGAAAGAAGAGATGCTCGGCCGACGGGCCTGGGACGACGAAGGCGATGTGGCCCGCAGCTTCATCTCGCGGCTGATCCGGGAAGAGTCTTTTCCCGGCTCCTGGGAGGCGCCGTTCTTCGACAGACCAAATCCAATTCCGGCGAAACCGGAAGGACTGCGCGGGCCATCCGGTTTCGAGCACGATCAGATCCTGACGACGCTAGAAGGATGAGATATGCCATGGTCGGCAAACGGATTTTGACGGAGCAAAGGAAGCTGGTCCATCCGATCCAGCGGCTTCTCTCGTGGGGGTTGGCGGGCTGCGCCCTGTTCCTGTGCTCCGGTTGTGACCAGACAGCGCACGAGCAACATCGCGAGCAGGCCGAGAAGAACTGGAGCGAAGTTCGGGCCAAGGTCAAGTACCAACTCGCCCGGCAGCAATACGAGAGCGGACATGTAGACGACGCCGCCTCGACCGTGGAGGAGGCCATCGGACTGGACCCGACCGCGGCGGACAGCTACGTCCTGCTCTGCCGGGCGCTGCTCGAGAAGGGCGACATGGCGGCCGCGCGGCGGGTGCTGAGGATGGCGGCCAAGTCCGGACTGGAGTCGGCCGAACTGACCTACATGGAAGGTGTGCTCGCCGAGCGCAGTCGCCAACTATCCTCCGCCCTGGAGTGCTACCAGAAGGCCCGTCAGGCGGATCCGGCTGAACAGGACTACCTGATTGCGGAGGCGGAGTGCCTGGTTGCCCTGGGAAGGCCGGAAGAGGCCCGCCAGAGGATCGGCGATGCCCTGGACGATTTCGATCGCAACGGCACGCTGGACGCCATGATGGCTGAGATATCGATGCTGCTGGGGGACAACGAGGCGGCGGTGGCCTCGTTCCGACACGCGATCTCGCTTCTGAGTGACAACGACCAGATTGCGGAGGAGTTCGGGCTGCTGCTGGTCCGAACCGGACGATTCGCGGAGGCGGTCTCGCTGCTCAAGCCACTGCTGGACCAGGGCGGGCAGGATGTGTCACCAACGGTCGTGCGCGCCCTGGCCAAGTGTTACCTGGAGCTCGGCTACGCTGACACGGCCGACACCATGCTGCGTGGCTGGCTGCGCGACCATCCCGCCGACACGGCAGCCTGGCTGTTGCGGGCCAAGGCGGCTGTCGCCCGAGATGATCTGTCGCTGAGTCGCAGGTGCATGCGAAATGTCAGGCGGATGGCACCGGCGAGTCCTGAGACGCACTTGCTGCAGGGATACGTGTGCTGGCGACAAGGGGACCTCGAAGGTGCCTTGGACTACCTGGGCCGCTCGCTGGCCTTGGTGCCAAACGACGTCCTGACGCATTGCCTGCTGGGGCAGGTATCGGCGGAAGCCGGACGCGTCGAGCAGGCCCGACGGCACTGGCGACGGGCGTTGCAGATCGAGCCGGGGTCGCGCTGGGCCAAGACCGGTCTGAACGAGTTGGACGGGCGCGCCGTCCGGCAGACCAGCGAGACCAGAGACAGCTAGCCAATCCGCGCAGATACGATCGTTCGTACCGCTCTCATCCCGCCTGCGTTGCCATCGCGGTAGCTGCCGGCTGGAAGCCTGCGGTTCGAACGACCTTGTGCAATAGTGCTGGCTGGCATTTGAAGCCGCCGGCGGGGTTGCCATCTCGTCATCTATGCCGGTCCTCATCGTTTCGCGGCTCGTGGCGTT
>JANQGB010001512.1 GCA_028277545.1 Phycisphaerae bacterium
GTCCTCCCGGAGGACTCGGCGGCAAAACGCAACTCCTCGACCAGGTCGCCAGCGAAGCGGCCGACAAGTGGCCCGGCGGCCGTTTCAGCGACCGCTCCATCCGCCACTGGCGCAAGCAATACCACCAGCTCGACGCCGAGGGCCAGCTCCTCGGCATCCGGGCACTGATAGACGGTTACGAGTCACCTGCCGCCCACCGCGTCGGCACCAGCCACGGCGGCCCGGCTCGCGGGCCGGAGGCGATCGAGTACTTCGAGACGCTTTATCTGACGCAGCAGCAGAACACAGTAGCGGAGTGCCACCGCCGGACGCTGGCCGCCGCCGGCCGTAACGGCTGGAGTTGGCCGCAGTCGGTCCGCTCGACCGAGGTCTGGGTCAAGGAGCGTTTCGACCGCAGCATGCTCTGTCTGCTGCGTGAAGGCCCCGAATCCTGGCGACACCGCTACGCGCCTTACATCGAGCAGGACTACGACGCCATCCAGGCCGGCGACATGTACGTCTGCGATCACCGGCAGTTCAACTGCTTCGTTCGTCACGGGCGCGAGGTGGTCCGGCCCTGGCTGACGGCCATTCTCGACGTGGCCACCCGCGTCGTGGTCGGCTGGCACGTTGCCGGCAACGGCGGCAACAGCGACACCGTCCTGTCCGCCCTCTACCGGGCCTTCACCAGGTGGGGCGTGCCCACCGCCGTCAAGATCGACAACGGCAAGGATTTTGACAGCAAGGTGGTCACCGGCACCACCAAGGCTGAGCGCCGAGCCCTCGAGCAGGCCCTGGGTCCCGACTGGCAGGACACCCTCCGCCGCGAGCATGACAAGGTGGAGATCCCCGACGACGGCTGGTTCGGGCTGCTGCCCGAGCTCGGCTGCCGCGTGGTTCGGGCTTTGCCGTTCAATCCGCAGAGCAAGAGCGTCGAACGTCTGTTCAAGACGCTCGATCTGCAGTTCGACAAGTTCGAGCCCACCTTCTGCGGCACGGGCGTGGGCGACAAGCCCGAGGACCTCAAGGAGCTCCTGGCTGACAGCGCCGAGGCCCCGCTGCTGGACGACCTGGCCAAGCGCTTCGGCCTGTGGGTCGATCGCTATCATCAGGCCGCCCACCGGGGCCAGGGCATGGGCGGCCTGTCGCCGCAGCAGAAGTGGAAGAGCTCGCCGGATCGGCCCCGCGTGGCCGACGAGGCCTCCCTGGCCCTGATGTGCAGCGTGCGCGGCGTGTACAAGGTTGGTGCCAATGGCGTGCGGGTCAAGGTGGGCAGCACCACGCTGGGCTACGGCCAGTACGACGCCAAACTGGCCCGCTGGAAGGGCCGCAAGGTCCTGGTGGCCGTCGATGCCGCCGACGTCTCCCGGTGCCAGGTCTTTACACCGGACCGCGACAAGCGGCAGTTGATCACCGTTGCCGAGGCCAACGAGCGATACAGCCCCCTGGCCGGCGTCGACACCGTCCGGACGGCCATGAAGCGCAAGCAGCGGGCCACCCGCGACGCCCGCCGGGCGGCGGCCTCGGCACCGGATCGCATGCGCACCGTCGCGGCGATCGCCCGCGACGAAGAGCGCAAGCAGGCCGCCGAATTGCGGGCCACCGGCACCGACGACCACCAGCCCGAAGCCCCTTTGAAGCCCGTTCGCACAGGTTTTGAAGCGGCTGCAACGCGCGTTCAGAAGGCCGTACGGCCGCCCTCGAATGATGGCCTATCGGTCAACCTGCGTGAGCTTCTAATCCCCCAACCGGACGCACCGGAAGAACAGGACGCGCCGTCATGGAACGACGGTGACCTATTGCGTCGCGATGACTTCGAGACGGAGCTTGAAGATCGCACGGACTCCGAGGCAGACAGGAGTCTGTCGCCATGAGCGGTAAGAGCAGGACCGATCCGCCGATCCAAGAGCTCCTCACCCATCCGGAGGAGCAACTCGTGGCAGGCATACACCTTCCAGACCTCGGCGCCCTCACGGAGGATCAGCGCCGCGAGGTCCGCGAGAACGTCCAGCAGTACGTTCGCGACAACGCGATAACAGTCGAGGCCATGGCCCGGTCTATCGGCCAGGGCGGAGCCAGCACCTGGTGCCAGATACTGTCCGGCAAGTACGAGTCCGGGCGGCTTGACCACTACCTGCGATTGGTCAACCGCTGGGTGGACGATGACGCTCGCCGACGCCACTATCGTGCCCAGCCTGACTTCGTGGCGACCAAGGTAGCCGAGACGATTCACACCGCCGTCGAGCTCGCCAAGCAGAACCGGGCCATCTACCTCGTGGTCGGCCCCAGCGGCGTCGGCAAGAGCCTCTGCGCCAAGGTGGCCTGCGAGCAGTTCCCAGGCACGCTCCTGGTGACACTGCATGGCGACCTGCGCACCCGCTACCAGATCCGCGATGCCCTGGTGGCCCGGCTGCGCCTGCACCGTGTGCGCGGCCGCCGCCGCAGTATGCTCGCCAGAGAGTACACCGGAGCGGTTTTCGATCGCCTCAGAGGCAGCGGCCGCCTGCTCATCGTCGACGAGGGGCATCAAATAGCAAAGGGTGGGTTGGATTTCCTGCGCGACCTATACGACCAGACCGCCTGCCCCATCCTGATCCTGGCCACCATGGACCTTTGGCAGGAGATACTCAAGCAGGCCGACGAAGACCACGGCCAGTTCTACAGTCGGGTCCGTCGCTGCATTGACCTGACCGACGAAGTGAAGTCCGACAGCGGCAAGCGGCTGTTCACGGCCGAACATGTCCGCAAGATATTCAACACGCGGCGCTTCAAGGTCCAACTCGACCGGGGGGCCATTGA
>JANQGB010001394.1 GCA_028277545.1 Phycisphaerae bacterium
GGGGCCGGCGACGAAGGCCCCCGCGCACCTCGAAGCGCCCTGTTTGAGGGCCGCGTCGCCCATTGTACCGAGGAGTTTGATCTGTCGGATCACCGAGCCATGTTAGCGAACCTGAGCGGCGCCATCGCGGTGGTCCTGTGGGGTGCGCTGCCGGCTCTGAAGCTGACTAACAAGCTTCCACCCTTCCTGCTGCTGACCTGTGCCTTTGCGGTCAGCGGCTTCACCGCGCTAATCGTCTGCAGCACCACCGGCCAGCGCTTCGCCGATCTCTTGCCGCGGTCGGCCGTCGTGTGGTCGATCGGCAGCCTGGGCATGTTTGGGTCCTTCTTCACTGTCTTCGCGGCCTACGATCTCGCGCCTCCGGTCGAAGTGCACCTGATCTCCTATCTCTGGCCGGTCTTTATTGCCTTGCTGTCCGGGCTCTTGCCGAATGGCCATCCACTGCGCCGCCGCCACCTAATGGGCATTTCGCTGGGCTTGATCGGCTTCGTGATTCTAATCTCGGACAACGGTCTGCTGAAGGTCGACCCTTCGCACCTGGACGGCTATCTGCTCGCTCTGGCGAGTGCGGTCGTATGGACCGTCTATTCGCTCTACACCGGAGTGGCCGGCAATGTGCATCCGCTCAGTGTGGGCTGGTTCTGCTGGGCCTCGGGCCTGTTCGCGCTGATGATGCATCTGGCGTTCGAGCCCTGGCCCACGTCGCTGTTGCTTGCGGATCTCTGGTCGACCCTTGCCATTGGCGCTGGCCCGCTCGGGATCGCCTTCTTCGCCTGGACCTTCGGGCTGCAGCATGGAAAGGCCCGGGCGATCAGCATCGCCGCCTACTTCGTCCCGGCGATCTCGGCCGGCTTGCTCTATGCCCTCGGCTACGCCGGCCTCAGCGACAAGGTCTTTCTCTCAATACCACTGATTACGCTCGCCGTATTTCTCTCCGGCAGCCAAGATTTCCGACAACCGGCCAGGACCACATGATTCAGGCAATGACGCCGCCCGCCCAGTTTTGCACAAGGGGGACACCGAGATGAGCGCCGCCAACACCACCACGCTCTCCTCAAGCTCGTCGGAACCACTGGGCACGTCCGGATCAAGAGATGACAACCGTTACGTTGAACTCGCCGCTTTCTACGACAACCTCATGACGTCGGGATACTACGACTACGACAGCTTCGCTACCGCACTGCACCAGATCCTCGACGACGGCGGAGAGATACTTGATGTCGGCATCGGGACCGGGCTCTTGACCGAGAAGCTGCTGCGTCTCGCGCGCTATGACATCACCGGCATAGACTTCTCCAAGTCCATGATCGATCAGGCGCGCCTGCGCCTGAAGGGCCATCCGGTCACGCTGGTACATGCTGACATCCGAACCTACAGCCGCGAGCGCCCCTTCGATGCCGCAATCTCTTGTGGTGGCGCACTGTGCATCTCGAATGTCCTGGCACCAAGCCGCGAGAAGGGTCGGTTGCGGCTCTACAGCTTCTGTGACGATCGTCAAGCGACGGCCAATCTTGCAATGCATCTCCACGGCCAGCTCCGCCCAGGCGGTAGATTCGCCATCTCCATCCAGGGCGAGCACGCCGATGCCGCGCTGCCGATCCGCCATGGCATCACCTACCAGCAGGCCGTCTCATTCGCGCCCGGAAAACTGCGCAAGACCTATCGCTTCTTGCGCGGCCGGCGGCTCTTGGGAGAGCAGACGATCAGCCTGACCTATATTGAAGAAGCCGACTTCCTCGCCCTCTTCGCAGAGGCGGGATTCAGCTACGAAGGGGTCGATGCCTCGGCCAACTACTGCATCTTCCGCAAAGGCGGGTCCTGCCTCAACCGGCCCCGCCCAGGGCCTTAGAGCGATGCAAGCCCAAGGTGCCGATGATCAACCGCTCGCTTCCCCGCTTCTTTCCGGACCACCCTCCGCGACGGCGGCACTGGTCGTCACCTCGAAGGTCACAGCAAGACCGGACCTTGAGCCCTTCTGTCGCCGCAAGAAGCTGACCGGAAGCCTGATCAGCAAGCAGATCCTCTCCCCGATCGCCTGTGGCGGCGAACCTCCCCGGGCCCTGGTACGCGCCCTCGGCCTTGAGGACAGCGTTGCGACACTCCGGCGGATACACCAAGCTTACCGTGGCGAGTGGAGCGAAAGCTATCCGGCGCCGAAGTATCTTCCGTTCTATCGCTTCATAGCATCGCGGCTGCCCGACTTCCGGTGGCGGGTCCGATCGGTTGCAGGCCAGCCGATCACCCACATCCAGGCGCCCTATGTCCACTATGCCCAACCCTCTCTCCTGACGCTTTTGATCTGCGCTCTGCATGGCCACGCAGATGTCGTGCCCCTCCTGAAGGTGCGTTACCCACAAACCCGCGCCCTGCCCGACTCGGTCGCCCGGGACCTACAGCGCCTACTGGAGACGCATCCCTTCGCCCGCCCCTACGAGGCGCAGATGACGATGCTAGTCCGGTTGATCCAAAGAGGCCTGGCGGGAGAGCCGATCACCTTGGTGGCGCCGGTCTGTCCCGACTACGGCTACAAGAAGGTCGGAAACCGCTATCGCTACACCTTCTCCAGGCTGGGCTCAGGCGTGGGCCTGGTGGCCAGCCGGGTCGTCAAAACGCTGCCGGCCCTCTATTGGCAACTGCGACAATGGGGCGTGGCAGCAAGCGTAGTGGTCGCTGCCGGCGACTTCGAAGCGGCAGACACGCAAACATTGGCGCGCCTACACGAAACTCGCGCCTCCTTTCTGGACAAGTTAGCGCGCAGCCAGGAACGTATCCTCCAAGCGATGGCCTGCCCGGCGCGTGCGATCTTTGTCACCGACCTGGCGGATGGCCGGGACTGGCTCCGGCTGGTGCGGGAGTCCCGGACGCGGATCCAGGCCTCGCCAGAGCTTCAGGCGGCGGTGCCCGCGATCCTGAGTGCCCGCCGACCACTTTATCGCGCCTGGTTCGGTGACTGGCCGACGAACGACCACGGCGAGATACTTCTGCGTCAAGGCGCCGAGTATGCCTCCATGGCCAAGCTGTTCGCCGAGAACTTCGACACGCCCCTGGTAATCGGTGCCGATCATCGCTGTATGCTGCCCTTCTACTGGACCTTCGGTGCTTTGCCCGTGCTTTATCTCAAGGCCGCCTACTAGATCAACTCGTCGTAAAAGGCCGCCAGTCAATGGCCGATACGTCCCAATGCATGAATCTGACGCGGGGGCATCCTGCATGGCACCAGTCCACTGGAAGCAAGTCAGCGGTTTCCCGACCGTCCCCACCACCAACATTCTTGCAAACGACCATGCTTCGAATCTCAATGCCTCCCCCGCCGATACAGTGCGGCGAACTGTCCCGTTACATCGCAGCGGCCAAACGCTTGCACAACCAGTGCGCTCGGCCCCTGCGGCTGCGCGACCGCTTCCGCGCGGTCAGGGCCGCGCGGGCTAACCTTCTGCCTTCGCCCATCCGGCACAGCCATCGCGCTACTTGGTTGCACTACGCCAACCACAGCCACCGCTACTCCGGCGCAGTGCGCAGCGGAGCCACAGTCCCAGCCCACAAGGCGGAGGGCGTCCACTCCAAAGTCTCCCTCATCGTCATCGCCGCCAATAGGATTGACCGCACGATCAACCATTTCTCGAGAGCTATCAACAATGCACAACACGCGTTACCGAGGGCCCTGAATTATATCACATCACCGACGTGACTTCAGATGGTGAACCAGAGCGCCAAGAGAGAATGTGATCGCCAGGACGCGATGAGCTGGGAAGATGATCTTGAAGTGCTGTTCCCAAGCATGAATATTGTCCATAAAATCCGTGTCACTGGCCATTCAGAGTGGCAGATGCTTGGTGAACTATCTGATTCCATGGCAAACACGGCCGGGCGTCTCTTGCATTTCTCCGTACTCCGCACCGGTGCTTCAGGAATAGAGTTAACCTTGAAAATATCTGGAATGAAGACATACCACGTCCGTCGTATAGCTCGAAGCCTTAGCCGAAAAGACTTTGTAAAATTTGCCGTAATTGAGCATCTAATACTGAAATAGAGTCGACCTGATCCTGCTGGCCACCGGCCGGAGGTTCCGGACGGTCAATATCGTCGACGACTTCTTGGGCGAGTGCCCGGCGATCGACGTCGACACATCGCTACCGGGCGGCCGGGTCGTTCGTGTCCTGGAACGCTTGGCGAAGACGCGTGGACTGCCCGCTGAGATTGTTCTGGACAATGGGGCGGAGATGATCAGCAAGGCGCTGGACGAGTGGGCCTACCGCAGGTGCGTTCGGCTTAACTTCATTGGGCCTGGCAAGCCGGTCCAGAACGCCTTCGTGGAGAGCTCCAACGGGAGGTTCAGAGACGAATGCCTCAACGAACATTGGTTCCTGCATCTGGCCGATGCCCGCCGGATCATCGAGGACTGGCGGATCGACTACAGCAGCAACCGGCCTCACTCGGCCCTCGACTATTCCACACCTGAAGACTTCACGTCATCTCACCAGGGGCATGCCCCTGGTGAGATGACAAAGAGCGCTCGCAATAGGCAAACTCAAGCCGTCGAACTCGCAGGCTGAATGACCGGTTCCAGGGGGCAGGTGATCCGGAAACGCCACACTCGCTTACCTGCTGCTTACCTAGCCGGTCCCTTCAATATACAAGAAACTAAAAGCCCTTGATTCTTTATCTAGAATCAAGGGCTTGATTGGCTGCGGGGGCAGGATTTGAACCTGCGGCCTCTTGACCCCCAGGTAGCGGCGCTGGAGGGCTTCTAGAAGGCTACAAAGTGCAGGACCTCCTGGCCGCCCACGAAGTTGCCTCATGTCCAGGGGATCATAGTGTCGGTGGCTGTTAACCACTGGGTCGCTGGTTCGAGTCCGGCCCGGGGAGCCAATTAGAACAAGGGGCTAAGCCTTCGCGGCTTGGCCCCTTGTGCGTTGGGGTACCACAGGGGTACCAGCGGGACGGATTCCGACTGCCACCCGCAGTGCGGGCGCGGTCTACCAGATCATGGATCAGTACGCTGCTTACGCCTGTATCAGCCAGTCCTTCACCCCACAAGCACCGGACACCTTGGATGGCAGCGGAGCTCCGTTGGGTGCGGAGAAAAAGGGCTGCAGTACGAGTTCGGCCTCAAGGGATCCTTCCTCAACGACAGCCTCTTCGCCACCAGTTGGCCGTGAGCCGATCAAAGGGCGTAGGAAATTGGTGGGCGTGCCCAGAGTTGAACCAGCGCCCCCGAAGATGTCAAAGAAGAGGCTCCGCGCTCACCGCCCCAGCATCCCTTTCCAAGGAGCCCGGGTCGACATCCCGGCGAAGGCAGGCCCGACACCGCAGTGTCGGGCCGGGGTCTCGCATCCGGAGTCCGGCGAAGGACAGAGCCGCGCCGCCGTGGCTTGGACGAAAGAAATCGGCCAAGGCCGCTCGACGGTAACGGCGGCTCTCGCCGGTTTCGCACCAACCACAGCTTCGTGCAACGCTCTCTAGCTTGCGATCGGCGGAGACCTTCTGAGAGCAGCCCGCGTTCACGTGAACGCGGGCTGCTCTACCTATGTGCAATAGATCAAGTTATCCCCGTTCAATCGCCTCCGATTGAACGGGTTTTGATCTAGTGTCTTGATCGCGAAGTTTGTTAGATCATGTTCCAGAGGTTTTGTGGAGGTGGTCAATGGGCAAGCCGGCGGTAGCGATCGAGTTGACGGCGGCGGAGCGGCGCGAGTTGGAGAGCCTGGCGCGGCGGCGCAAGACGGGGCAGGGTCTGGCGCGGCGGGCGCGCATTGTCCTGGCGGCGGCGGATGGGCTGGAGAACAAGGCGATTGTCGAGCGGGTGGGGGCTGACGCCAACACGGTCGGCAAGTGGCGTCGGCGTTTTGCCGAGCGGCGGTTTGACGGGCTTTATGACGAGCCTCGGCCGGGTGCGCCGCGCCAGATCGGCGACGAAGAGATCGCCGAGGTGGTGCGCCGCACGCTTGAGGAGACGCCGGCTGACGGCACCCATTGGAGCCTGCGCTCGATGGC
>JANQGB010000138.1 GCA_028277545.1 Phycisphaerae bacterium
AGTCGGGCGATGTACGCGTTGGCGGAGTTGGACTTCGTCCGCTGGGCCGATTCGTACCGTACGGAGTGGAAGCTCGACCCCGAAATAGGCCAGCGGTCCTTCACATCTGCTCGCCGGCTCGAGCTGCAGCGGCAGGGCTCTTGTCAGGTCGTGGTGACGCTGTTTGACGGCGAGGACCTCGCGAGCGCAGTCGGCGAACTGCGGCAGGCAGGGGCGACGATCCTAGGTCAAACGCGCCTAGGCGCTCAGTGGCTGATCGACGCCACCGTGCCGGCCGGGAGTATGGACCACCTGGCGAAAGTAAGCTCCGTCCAGTTCGTCGAAGAAGCTCCGGAGGGCGCGCCTCGCAACGACACTAACCGGTGGATCGTGCAGAGTAACGAGGTCGGTCAGACTCCGCTGTGGGACGCGGGCCTTAACGGCGCCGGTCAGATCGCCGGGGTGATAGACGGGATGGTCGAGGAGGAGCACTGCGACTTCGACGACACCGAGCCGGTAGGGCCGACGCATCGCAAGATCGTAGCCATACGCAGCGGTTCGCCTTTCGCTGATGCCCACGGTACGCACGTGTGCGGCACCATAGCCGGCGACAGCGGCACGCACGGCGTGCCCGATCAGTACGACGGCATAGCCTACGCCGCCCGGATCAGCTTCACGCGGGTCAACCCGATATACACCGCCACCTCCACGCTCTACGACCGGCTGGAGGATGCCCATAACGACGGCGCTCGCGTACACAGCAACAGTTGGGGCGACGACGGCAGCACCGCCTACACCACCTGGTGCCGCCAGATCGACCAGTTCAGCTACGACTACGAGGAGAACCTGGTCGCCTTCGCGGTGACCAACGGCCTGTCACTCAAGACACCGGAAAACGCCAAGAACGTCCTGGCCGTGGGCGCCACCCAGGACACGCCTGACCAGGGCGACCACTGTCGAGGAGGCACCGGCCCCACCGCAGACGGGCGGCGCAAGCCGGAGGTGTTCGCCCCGGGCTGCGCCACCGAGTCGGCCCATTGGCTTACCGACTGCGACGTGCGAATCTCGACCGGAACCTCGATGGCCTGCCCGGTTGTGGCCGGCGCCGGCGTGCTGGTACGGCAGTACTTCACCGAAGGCTACTACCCCACGGGCAGTCCCGTGGCGGGCCATGAGCTGGTGCCCTCAGGCGCGCTGCTCAAGGCTGTGCTCATCAACGGCACGGTGGACATGACCGGTATCAGCGGCTACCCCAGCGACGAGGAAGGCTGGGGGCGGCTGTTGCTGGACAACTCAGTTTATTTGCCTGGTGACACCGCCAGTCTCTACGTGGACGACATCCGCAACGCCAGCGGCCTGAGCACCGGCGAGGTGGTCAACTATCACGTCGAAGTCTCCGGCGATTCGGTACCGCTGCGGCTGACGCTGGTCTACACCGAACCTCCCGCCTCCGTCGGCGCCTCGGACCCCGTGATCAACAACCTGGACCTGGAGGTGACCACGCCCGGGGGCGAGGTCTACAAGGGCAACGTCTTTGCCGACGGACAGTCCACTACGGGTGGCTCGTTCGACGAGCGCAACAACGTCGAACAGGTGCTGCGGAGCGCACCGGCGCCAGGCTCGTACGCCGTGCGAGTCTTCGGCGCAGCCGTCAACGAGGGCACTCAGGGTTATGCGCTGGTGGTGACCGGCGACGTCGCCGCGGCCTTTGCGGACTGCAACACCAACGGGGTGGAAGACGACCAGGACATCACTTCCGGCAACAGCCAGGACTGCAACGCCAACGGCACGCCGGATGAATGTGAGGCCGGCCCGATAGACGAATGCCCGGCGGGCGACTGCAACTTCAACGGCATCCTCGACCTGGACGACGTGGAAGACTTCGGCCTGTGCCGCTCGGGCCCCATCGAGGAACGGGCCGCCGGATGCGATTGCGCCGACATCGACAAGGACCTGGATGTGGACCTCAGCGACTTCCACACGCTTCAGAGCATCTTCGGCTCCTGAGTCTGACTGTACAGCGCAAGATCATCAGGCCATCGTAACCCTGGCATCCTGCCTGCATCGTCTTGCCGGCAAACGCAGGCCAGAAGCCTGCGGTCCGAGCAACGTCGCGCTACGCTGCCAACAGCACCCGCAGACAAATGGTGCATCAAGATGTACCCTGGGCGCTGATAACAGCATCCGAAGACATCTGGTGCATCAGGATGCACCCTGCGCGATAGCCCCGGAGGGGCGAAGGCGCATAGCCACGGGCAAAGCGCAGCGCAGCCCGTGGAAAGAGACATCGTATACGGAGCTGAGTGCCCTGGAGGGGCACAGGAGCGTGGGCCAGCAACGCACCTAATACTGTAGTACAATGAGGCAGCGTATCGCCTCCGCCGCCCCTCCAGGGCTGAGAGTTGTTGTAACGCGCAACGTATCCACGGGTTCCGCTGCGCTCCACCCGTGGCCATTCACCTGCGGCCCTCCGGGCCGCTGGTATTACGCCTACACCTGCCTGCCACAGAAACGGCGCAGGCCTCAAACCTGGCGCATCTACCGGCTGAGCAACTCCCTTCGACCAGGGCCGGTCGCGCAGCGAACGGCGCTTAGCGAGGTGCCCGGCTGGATAGCAGGACTCGCGCTGATCAGTCAGCCGCAGCCGACGCCCGGCCAGATGCTCGCGTCAGCGGTGGCCGAGCCGCCGCGGCAATCCTATGATGGTTCGGCAATCTGATAACCACCCGTAAACGAGCGAGACCCACTATGGCCTGGATCGAAATCATCACTCCCGAGAAGGCAACCGGCGCCCTGGCCGGCATCTATCGCGCCGCGCTCGATCGCGCGGGGCGGGTCTACAATATCCTCCGCCTGCAGAGCCTGAATCCGCCCGTGCTGCGGGCCGGCATTGGACTTTATCGCGATGTCATGCACGGCGAGTCACCACTGACCCGGGCTCAGCGCGAAATGATAGCCACTGTCGTCTCGCAGGTTAACGGATGCCATTACTGAGTCATAGCTCATTCGGAGGACCTCCGGGCCGAGGTCAAAGACGACGAACTCGCCGATGCCGTCAGGCGCGACTATCGCCAGGCTGAACTGGATGACGCCACACGGGGGCTGCTGGACTACGCCGCCAAGCTGACCACGGCGCCGGCCTCGGTGTCGCGCCAGGATGTCGACACTCTGCGGAAGCTGGGCTGGTCCGATCGGGCCATCCACGACGCCGCCCAGGTAACTGCCTACTTCAACTACATCAACCGCCTGGCAGACGGACTGGGCGTGGACCTCGAGGAAGGCATGCCGCCGAAGCCGGTGTGACTCTGCCGCCGCTGCGCCAAGCCGCGACTACGGGAGTCGCTGCAGCAATCCCAACTCACGGTGCGGACGCCCGACCAGCGACCAGGCGTGCTTGCTCAGCATGGCCGAGACGATGTCGCCGCCGCGGCAGTTCACCAGACGGGTGAACAACAGTAGCAGCCCGAATCCCAGCCCGAACAGGAAGCCCCCCAGGTGGGCCCAGTGAGCGGTTCCGGTTTCGATTCCCATTGAGGTGAAGAACACATCGAACGCGATATAGAACAGCACCACCCAGAAGCCACGTACCGCCCACATCTTAAGTGACAGGCGGAATCCACCTATGAACCCCCAGCGCAGCCAGATGGCCATGTGGACCTTGTGCACCGGAAAGAAGACAAAGTACATGCCGGCCAGCCCCATGATGGCCCCCGACGCCCCCACCATGGGCAAAGTCGAACCCTCGGCATTGACCGTCAGGTAGGTGATAGCCGCTCCGATGGCCAACACGGGGTAGAGAATCAGCGTGCCGACGTGTCCGATCAGCGCATTGACCCGCGAACCGAACACTATCAGAAACACCAGGTTGCCCAGCAGGTGCCCTATACCGCCGTGCAAGAAGGCATGGGTAATCAACTGGGAAGAGCGATACTCTCCAATGCAGCGTTTCTCCGGTGACAGCGAGTTGTGGGCCGCGAGCAGCAGCTCGTCTTCGGTGAGGCGGGGATTCTCGCGCCTGAGTCGCTCCTCCGCCTTGTTCAAGGCATCCGTATCCCCATAGCTGGTGAAGTGATAGAGAAGCCACAAGTGATCCGCCTCCGGCTCCGCAGCTTTCGGCCACAGCATAAGGTTCTTCAGCGACTGCATCTGGGGCGAACGCGTCCATTCGTGGACCAGGAACCAACTGCTGACCAGAACAGTGATAATCGCCAGGCCACGCATCAGGTATGGCTTCCGGGTGCCGATGGCTTCCGAGCCTATGGGGGAAAAAGCAAATGGGACGACCCAACTGATTACCCGTATCACGCTCTCGGCCGCCATGTAGGTCTGGTCCAGGGAATGGTCCTGGGACGTGAGAATCGCCCGGCCTGTCTTGGCGTTGATGCCGCAGGCCACGCAGATTCTGGCCCCGGAGGGCAACTGCTTCTCACACGACGGGCAGACCGGCCCATCACCCGTGGCCTGGGCAGGCACTCTACCGCCCGCGGCGAGGTCGGCCACCGGCGCCACTGCCACCTCCTCCCCAGCGGCGGCCAGTTCGTAGAGCTCGTCCACCTCGGAGTCTGCAATGGCGTAGCCGTCCGCGTCGTCGGGCTCTACGTCGGACGGTGACACTGGTATGGCATCCAGCGGCGCGGCTGGCAGTGTTTCACGGGGCGGCGGCGCCACCGGCTTCTGGGCCCCGCGCTTCGGAGTGCCGGACGTCGCCGCCCTGTCAGCCGGACTCCGGCGAACCTCCGAAGGTCCGAAGTACTTGAGCTCGAAGTCCCCGATGCGGATCCGATCACCGTGGCGCAGGTCGTGGGTATCGACCCGCCGACCGTTGACCCGTACGCCGTTGGCGCTGTTGGCGTCTTCAACCCGCCAGCCGGAGTCGCTGGGCACCAGGCGGCAGTGGGTGCGAGAGACGTGTGTGCCCTGCAGCCGGATGTCGTTCCCCGGCAGCTTGCCAACCTCGATGGGCAGCTTGCCGCCCAGAAAGATCTGTTCGCCCAGGCGGTGCGGTCCGTTGTGGACCAGGAGTTTGCCGCGAAGGGAATCGTCCCCGGCGGAGTACCCCGGCGCCACCACCCGAATGACCCGTTTACACTTGGAGCAAGCTCCGGCCTTGCCCAGGTTGCCCTCGGGTAATTCCACCCGGTTGCCGCACGAGCAACGTATCTTGACCATCAGCCCGGTACCCCACCGGCAAACGCCAACGCCGCCGTCGAAACCGGCGGTGCGCTGCGTGGAGCGCGATCGGACCAGTCGCACCACGTCAGCGGGCACACCACTCAGCCGCCAGGGCAGCGATTCTAGGAACTCGCCCCAACCATCGCCACCGCCGCGTCCGATAGCCGCGTTTCGGCCTGCCCGCGCGTCTTCAGTTGCCGGCCTCATTCGCCGATAAGGCAATTAGGACAATCCTTGTACAGATTAACGTGGAACTGCGGGCGGCCAGCGGTATGACCGATAAACCCGCAAAGGACTAGCTGATTATGAAGTTACTACTGGCCGACCCGCCGGCACACACGGACGATTACGACAAGGCCTACCCCAACCTGGGTATCCTGCAGTTGATCTCCTACGTCCGGGAGAACACGCCCCTGGGCGACGACGACATCATCTTCCTGGACCAATTTCATTCCATCGAGGACCACCTTCAGGCCATCGAAGAACACCAGCCTGAGGTTTACGGCATCAGCTTCGCCTTTCTCACCCAGCGCCTGGCCTATCAGACAATCAACGAGGTCAAGAAGAGGTTTCCCGACTTGCTGGTAATCGCCGGCGGCCCGCATCCTACCTCCGTGCCGGAGGACGTCCTGGAGAAGACCGCGGCGGACCTGGTCTGCATCGGCGAAGGTGAGACGCTGTTGGCCGAGGTGGTCGGCAAGGTGCTGGCCGGTGATCGGGATTTCAGCGCCACGCCCGGCCTGGCCTTGCGCGGCGATGGCCGGATCCGTCGGACCGGCACGCGACAGGCCATTGAAGACCTGGACAGTCTGCCCTACATGGCCTGGGAACGCATCGACTTCTCGAAGTTCGTCGGGCAGCACGACTGCCGGTCGGACTGGCAG
>JANQGB010000310.1 GCA_028277545.1 Phycisphaerae bacterium
TCGAGGCCACGGTGTACATATTGAGCCCGTGCTCTTTGGAGAAGCTGGTCAGCTCCGGGACGCGGGCCATGGTCCCGTCGGGGTTCATGATCTCGATGAGCACGCCGAATGGCCGCAGGCCGGCCAGCTTGAGCAGGTCGACCGAGCCCTCGGTCTGCCCGGCCCGCACCAGCACTCCTCCCTCGGTGGCCATAAGCGGGTTGATGTGACCCGGTCGCACCAGGTCCGACGGCTGGGTGTCCGGGGCCGAGGCCACCTCGATGGTCTTGCAACGGTCCGAGGCCGACACACCGGTGGTCACGCCAAACCGCGGATGGGCATCGATAGTTACCGTAAACGGCGTGCCGAACTGCGAGGTGTTCTGCACCGTCTGGAAGTGCAGGTTGAGCTGTTCACACTTTCTGCGGCTCATCGGCAGACACAACACGCCTCGCCCGTGGTGCAGCATGAAGTTCACCGCCTCGGGCGTGATGTGCTGGGCGGCCATCACCAGGTCGCCCTCGTTCTCCCGGTCCTCGTCGTCCACCAGGATGATCATCTTGCCCTGGCGGAGATCCTCGAACGCCTGCTCGATTGGGCTAAACGGTGAATCGCTCATCTTGGCCTGCTCTAATGCTCTACTCGGGTTGTGCTACGGAAGGACGGCCGTCCGACGAACGCCCCTCCAGCACCTAGCACGTCTGATGCCAGGGGGACGGATTCCGCACCGTGGAATTGTAGCACGGCGCGGGCCCGTAAACGAGTTTGGGCGGGCTCGTCCGGGCGGGGCGAGACCAGGTCGCCTCAGTGGCCGGTCTTCGCCGGAGCCAGGACCACCAGTTTCTGCGAGGGCATGTCGATGGCCGCCAGTCGCTCCTTGCAGAACGCCAGCATGGCCCGCTCCACCTCGACCATGAAATTCACCAGGAACTGCTTGCTCTGGGCGTCCAGTTTGGAGTCGTGAATCTGCTGCATGCCGGCCCGGACGTTGCCAAAATGGGCCCGCACGCCATTATCCGGCCCGTCGATGCCCATGGGGTCGTTGGAGAAGAAGCTGGAGGCCCGAATGTCGATGATGCGGAGGCCGGCCGAGGCGACAGCCGCCTCGAAGGCGTACCGGCTGCGCACCAGCATCCACTCGGTTCGCATGTTCACGCGGGGAAGATACTCGGTGGTGACGATGTGCCCGGCAGGCCCGACCAGGCGGGACAGGTTGTGCAGCGCCTGCGTGAACAGCTCGTGCTCAGGAATGTGGAACAGCACGTTGGCAACGTTGATCAGGTCGAAAGGCCCCTCGAGGGCAAAGTCTGGATCGGCGATGTTCCCGGTACAGAATCCCAGCTCGGTGGTCTGGCACTTGTCACACCAGCGCTCGAGCAGCTCCGACGACGACCGGGCGAAGTCAACGCCCACCAGGGCGGCGGGCTGATAGCGCTCCAGAAAGAACCGTATCCAGCGTCCTGCCCCGCAACCGACGTCCAGCACGCGCCCGCCGTTGACTCGTATGCCCAGGTCGGCGATCAGGTTCTCATATACCGGGTAGATGATGGCGTCTTCGACCGGGTCACTGTACCGCAGGTCCGCTACCGCGTCTGCCCCGTCGGCCTGCTGCTGCCAGTGGGCCTGATAGTGGCGG
>JANQGB010000337.1 GCA_028277545.1 Phycisphaerae bacterium
TGCGTGCCCCAAAAACTGGAGGCGTGACCGGTCTCAGCCTTTCTCAGCCAATCTCTCAGGCTTGGTCTTGATGAGAACCATGCAGCCGACATCGTCGGCGCTCGTGGTGCCAGCTATGACGTAGCCGCCATCCTCGTGCTGGAACAGGGCACTGTACATCGTATGCACCGCGGGCCAGTTCTGACGCCAGAGAACGTGTCCTTCTGCGTCAATCTTGACCAGCGAGTTGTGCCCGTCGCGCCTGATCAGGTCTCGCGTTCGGTCACCGGCAGCGATAAAGCCTCCGTCCCCCGTTGCCGCGAGCGCCGAAGCCTTGTCGGTTCGACGCGGGTCGCCCTGGATGCGCTCCCAGATCGTCTCCCCGGTGGGATCGACCTTGATGAAGAGCATGTCCATCTTGGAGTAATCGCTGACGCCGGGAGGCGTGTAGCTGCCGGAGATGAGGTAGTTGCCGTCCGCACAGCGGATCACCCTGGAACCGTGGCGTTGGCCTTTTGTCCACCGGCGCGACCAAAGCTCGCGGCCGCCCGCATCGACCCTGATCAAGCGGAGATCACTGTCGTGTTTTGGGAAGTGCATTACGGTGGAAAGAACGAGCGCTCCGCCGTCGCCGGTCAGCAGCCCTGACGTCGTAATCTCGTTCCGGCCCTGATCGTAGCTGCGTCGCCAGAGTTCATGACCATCGCGGTCGGTCCTGATCAGGCAGACGGCGCCGCGTCCGTCATAGCCGGCATATCCGGCGGCACCGGAGTTCGCTACGGCGTCTTCCGGGTCAACTACGTTGGCGATTATCAGGAAGCCGCCGTCCGCAGCCTGGTGAACGAGGTGAACCATCTCGTCTTTTGACCCGCCCAGCTCGCGCGACCAGAGCTGCTCACCCTCCCGATCCACCTTGAGCAGGAAGGCGTCAATTCCGGTAGTCTCGGGGGATAGGACCTGGCCCGCGATGACCAACGCGCCGTCCTTCGTGCGGACCATGTCGCTCCCCCAGGAGTAGTGCTCCCCGCCGTACGTCTTCTCCCACCTGGTCCGCCCGGCCGCATCGGTACGGATCAGGTATATATCACCGCGCCGCGCAGGGGCGTACCGCATGTTGGTGGTCCCTGATAGCCAATAGCCGCCGTCCTCAGCCCGCAGGGCGGCTCCACAATGGGCCCCGCCTGTGCCGCTATAGGTACGCTGCCAGGCCTTCTCCAGGACATGGGGCTCGTCGCGCTCACACCCGGCCAGCAGGCCGAGCACGGGGGAAGTAACCGCAAGCCAATATCTGACCATTTGCTCGAT
Organism: Phycisphaerae bacterium; assembly: GCA_028277545.1. Taxonomy (GTDB): domain Bacteria; phylum Planctomycetota; class Phycisphaerae; order UBA1845; family UBA1845; genus JANQGB01. Next base: position 1,285 of record JANQGB010000337.1, read on the forward strand.
CATCGACAGGTTCCTCCTGCTCCAGTGTTACCTTCTTGACCAGTTCCGCCTGACCTTAAAGCAGCGCTGCCCGAGTCGCGGGACGGGCGATGCATCCCCGGCCTTATGTTAATAAGACCACATGTGTAAAAATACACATTACAGCGCGGATGTCAATGGCGGCATTTACCGTGGCCGGGGGGCGACTCAGCGGTGAGCCCCCTCGCGGGCAGTGCGGCGTCAAGCGGCCTGATCGGTTGACCTGCATCTGATAAAAACATAACATGTTGCCTGGTTCACAGGCTGCGACCTCGGAGAACGACGGGAGTTTCATGAGCGCCAGCTCCAACCCCAGACTCGGTGATCTGACGCGCCGCGAGCGCCAGATCATGAACGTGATCTACCGGCTCGAGCGGGCTACGGCCGCAGAGGTGGTGGAGCAGTTGCCCGACCAGCCGGTTAACGCCACCATCCGCACCATGCTGGGCGTGCTGGAGCGCAAGGGGTTCATTCAACACGAGACTGTAAAGGGGCGTTTCATTTACAGGCCCGTCATTCCCGCGGCCCGCGCTCGCCGCGGCATGCTCGACGATTTGCTGGACACGTTCTTCCGCGGGGCGGAAGGCACTGCCGCGATTGCGATCCTGAAGAAGTCCAGGGCCCGGCTCTCTGACCAGGACCGTGAAGAGATACTCAAGCTGATCGGTCGGTCGCGCAGGCAGAAGAAGTAGACCGGCCGCCGTATGCCTGGGAGGGTCCGTGACCAACCACGCGGAGATAGTCCGTTTCGTGGCCGACCTGGCTATGAAAAGTGGCCTGATCTGCACGATGGCTGGCCTGCTGGCCCTCCTGCTGCGGGCAGCCTCGGCCAGCGCGCGCAATCTGCTCTGGCGCTGCGCCATCCTGGTTCTGATCCTGCTGCCGATCCCTGCCTTGCTGGCTCCCGCCTGGGAGATTGCAGTTCTGCCGGATCTGACGGCCGTCGGCGCGCCCCCGCTACCTGTGCAGAGCGGCCTTGTCCCGGCACTTGCCCCTGCGACGGTCGCGGCGGATTCCAGCGTGTGGGGCAACACGATCCGCGGCCGGGCCAGCGTTTGGCCCGTAGTCGTGTTGCTGGCGGTTGGCGGTGGCTGCCTGCTGACGTCCTGCCGGACACTGCTGCACCACCTGCAGATGCGTCGCCTCCTTGGCCGATCGTCACCGCCGGACCTCCGCTGGCAGCAGGACGCCGAAGGGCAGGCCAGGCTGCTGGGTGCGTCCTGTCGAGTGCGCCTGCGCACCTCGTCCGAGATCGGCGCCGGTGTCACCGTGGGCTTCATCCGGCCGTGCATAGTCCTGCCGGAGGAGGCGCGGACTTGGCCGAAGCGCCGCCGTTGCGCGGTCATCGCTCACGAGCTTGCCCACGTGCGACGCGGTGATGCCGCCTTCGAGTATCTGGTCGCGCTGGCGACCGCCCTCTACTGGTACCAACCGCTGGTATGGCTGGCGATTAACCGGCTGCGCCACGAGCGCGAGCGGGCTTGCGACGACCTCGCACTCCGGTCCGGCATACGCCCGGCCAGTTACGCCATGCAGTTGATGCTGCTGGCCAGGCGTTTCACCAGCCAGTCGCACACCCCTGTCCACGTCGGGTTGTTCTGGCGTTCCGGGCTGAAGGACCGTCTGCTGCACATCCTGCGCGCCGGCATCCGGCGCAGGCCGGTGAGTCTGAGGACCAGCGTGCTTGGCATCCTGATGGCGACCTTGCTGATGCTGCCACTAGCGGCCACCGGCTTCTGGGCGATCGACAGAGAGCCGCTCGAGGGCCCACCCGGAGCGGTCCTGCACCCCAAGGCTCAGGGCTACTGGTCGCGCGTTGACGACCCGCGGTACTCAGCCGCCTATCTCGTTGAACGAGTGCTGGTGGTGGACGGGCTTGACCAGGCGGTGGAGGCCCATCGCCAGATCACCTCCCGCAGAACCGTGCTTGCCTACTACGTTGACGAAGATGAATTCAACGAGCTCGGCTATCGCCTGCTCTACCGGCAGCAGATCCCCGCCGCCATTGCGGTCTTCAAACTCAACGCCGAGACTTTTTCCGGTTCCTGGAATGTCCACGACAGTCTGGGCGAAGCTTTACTGGCGTCGGGGGACCTGCGGGCGGCACACGCAAGCTATGGCCGCTCGCTGGCGCTGGGCTCTCAGAACGCCAAGGCAGCCGGCAGAACAATCACAGACATAGAGCAGCGGCTGCGCCGGCACTGAGCGGCCGCCCGCACCGTCCAAGCCGGGGCGACACGTCAACAGTCCCTCAATCTGCACGCGATGCCGATCGATCCGACCGGGTCGCAACGAGCTGCGAACTTCAGTACGCCCGGACGCCCGCAGGTCGACGACCCAACCTCCACGCGTAGAGCAAAACCACCGGGTAGTAACGAGCCGCGAACTTCAGTTCGCGCGGACACCCACATGTCGATGATCCTGCCTACACGCGTCGTTAGACAACGGCGCAAACTCTGAGGAACTTCACCGAGTGGCAGGTGTGCCTGGCAGCAGCCGAAGATGTGTAAAAATACACATGTGAAAAACTTGACAGATGCGCTGCTGGCCCTATGATGACCAGCGTGGCGTCCTTGCTGGCGAGGTCGCACTAAGGCGACAGCTCTGCAGCCGCGCCAGTCCAGGTCAACGCGGTGTTGAAAGCCGGAAACATCCTCGGACTAAGATGTTGAAAGGAATTTCGCGATGAAACCTTCCTGCATAGGAGGACTCGGAGCCGTCTTCCTCTTGCCTGTTCTTTCGGTCGTCGCACAAACACCGTCGACCGACGGGCGCGACGCCCCGACTCCTGCGGATACCGAATCAGTTCGCCACTTTCGCGTTCAGTCGGCGCGGCTCACGGCGTTCTGGGGCCGGCCGATCTTCATCGAGGCCGGGGTGGTGCTGCCCCCCGAGCGCACCGCGGGCGAAGTCCTGCCCGTCTGCTATCGTGTCAACGGGTTCAGCGGTTCTCACCGCTCCGCCTGGATGTATGGGCCGCACCTCGTGCGCCGCATGAGCACCGGCGACTACCCGCGCATGCTCTACGTCTTCCTCAACGCCGCCTGCCCTCAGGGGCACCACGTGTTCGCCGACTCGGTTAGCAACGGACCGTGGGCGGCGGCCCTGGTCAAGGAACTCATACCGGCTCTGGAGTCGGAATATGGCGCGGCAGGCCGGCCGGAGGCCCGGTTTCTCACCGGCCACAGCAGTGGCGGCTGGAGTAGTGCCTGGTTACAGGTCACCTACCCCGACTTCTTCAACGGCGTTTGGTCAACCGCTCCCGATCCGGTGGACTTCCGCAGCTTCTTCGGAGTTGATATCTACTCCGCCTCAAACATGTACCGCGATAAGAACGGAAAAGAAAGCCACATCCTGCGCAGCGGTGGGGAGTGGATCATGACCCTCCGCGACGCCGTTGCGCAGGAGGATCGGGGCCGCTATCACGGCGGGCAGTTCGGCAGCTTCGACTACACGTTCAGTCCACGCCGCGACGACGGCCGACCTATGCGCCTTTACAACCATGAGACCGGCGCCATTGACTCGGATGTGGCCCAGGCCTGGAAACGCTATGACATCTCAATGATCCTTCGCGAGAATTGGGCTGCGCTGGGCCCTAAGCTGAAGGGCAAGCTGCATTTCTACTGCGGCAAACTCGATGATTTCGGCCTGGAAGCGGCCGTGCTCCTGCTTCAGGACGAACTGACCGCCCTCGGTAGCGATGCGGTGTTCATTCTCGTCGAAGGGCGCGATCACAGGTCACTCTATGATTCACACCCCGTTCACTGGCCGCACCGGGCCGGGATGCTGGAGCACATTCACCGCGAGATGAGGGAACGATGGGAGGAG
>JANQGB010000346.1 GCA_028277545.1 Phycisphaerae bacterium
ACGGCTCACCGCCCAGCGGTACCAGCCGATACCTGAACTCGTCCCGTCCCAGGCTTTGGCCTCCTTCTTCGCCGTCGGTGAAGATGGTACGGCGGAAACCTCTCAACAGCGTTAGGGCCAGCGTGCGTTGTGGAACGTCGCGTACTGTAGTTTCCGGCAGATCCGGCGCCACCACAGCAAGTCCCCGGCCATCGTCAAAGGCCGCGGTCCAGGTGGCCTGGGGCGTTGTCTCGACGGCAAGTTCCTTGTAAGTGTGATTGTCGGGTGGCAGGTCGATCTTCCGCTGAACGATATCGAACGCGGAGTCGGCCAGGTAACTGTCCGTGACGGCCCCACTCTCGAACAGGACGCGCAGCCGGTGGTCGCGGACCTGGTTGTCAACCACCGTACGGATCTCGACGTGGTCCGCACCAGACCGCAGGGTAACGTAGTTATCGATCAGCAGCGGTGCCGTGGCTTCGCTACGGCGCATCTGCCGGTCGAACTCGAACTGCTCGGGTATCTGCATCCGGTTGGTGATGCGCAGGGTAGCCACGAGGGCGCCGTCCTCCACGACGGCCACATCGGCCGGGCAGGCGGTGGAACTGAGAATACGGTCATTGACGGCCACCCCGTGGTACCAGCCGTCGCCGATGTCCGCCCGGTCCTCGAAGATCATCAGACGCTCGTACGTTCTACCGCTGCGCTTGTCATGCAGTGTCAGCGAGCCGTTGGCCTGAACCGAGACGCACAGGTGTTCGTTTTCCAGGGCCCGATCGCCGATCACCATTCTGCCTGCCGGATGACGGGTAGGGTCGGCCACTGGCCGGCAGGTGATCGTTGTGTACCCAAACGCCGGAATCTTCAGCGCGGCCGACACCTTGACCACGATGCACTCCTGCCCCTGCGAGACCTTCTTCTTGGAGCGGTAGAACCGCCGGCGCTGCGGCGTGTAGCCCAGCAGGTCATATGGCAGTTCCTGTCCCTCAGCGTCGTACAGGCGGAAGCCTACCTTGGACTCGTAGCGGAAGAACTCGCTGAACAGCTTGTTGGTCTTCTCGTCGAACCACAACTCGAAATCGACCGGCCCGTCGACCTCCGCCTGCGTGGGATTGAACAGGACCATGGCGAAGTCATCGCCCTCCAGGTCCGGTTGGTCCACCCGCGAGGCAATGGCCTCCAGGGCATGGCCGATGACTTTCGAGTTGATGAGCCGGGCCTGATCGAAGCGGAACTCCATGTCCTTGTGGATCTGGTCCGGGCTGCAACTGCAGATCGAGTCGTGGGCGTGGTTCTCCAGCAGGTACCGCCAGGCACGGCGAATGTAGGCCTGGGGGTATTCGCAGCCGGTCAGCCGGGCGGCCAGGTGCCCGAAGGGCTCCGCCCAGCAGCACAACTCCGTTTCGCGAGCCCGGTTGTCCTGTTTCTGGCGGATCCGGCTGCTCAGCACGCCGGGGATGACCCAGGTGCCGTCGGCCAGCCGGCCGGACTCGCGCAACTCGCCGCTGAACACGCGGCTGATCTTCTCTCGCCGTGCGCAGACTGCGTCAGCAAACTCGTCGAGCCCCACGTGACGCACCTCGACATCCGGCCTGGCCTGCTGCAGCCTGGCCAGTAGATCGGGCATGCGCGGTTCGATAGGCATGTGGTCGCCACCGTCGAACAGCAGGACGGTGTCCAGGCCGACGCGCTCCTTCTGCAGATCCACGTACTCCGACAACCGCTCGACAGCCTCGTCCTCCACCAGTGGTGCGTTGACGTCAAAACCCCTACGCACGTAGGCGGCAAAGTCAAAGTAGCCTTCCTTGGGGCCGAAGCGGAAGGTGACCAGTTCGCTGCCGTCGGCGCCCTGCCAGCGGAAGAGGCCGCGGTGCGTGTCTTCGTTTACGCCGCGAAACAGAAACGCGCTGCGGATGCCGAATCCCTGGAAAATCTGCGGGAGCTGCGAGATGTGACCGAAGATGTCACAGATGAACCCCGCTTGGGAGTCCCGGCCAAACTCGCGGGCCACGCGCAGCCCTTCCTCCAGGTTGCGAATCAGCGACTCGGGACCGACGATGTTCTCGTCAGGCATGGTGTACCACGGCCCGACGCGCAGCCGGCCCTGGGCGGCGAATTCCCGCACCTGCTCGGCCCGCTCGGGCCGAATCTCGAGGTAGTCTTCCAGCAGGATTGACTGGCCGTCCGTCTGAAAACAGGCATAACGATCGTCGGACGCCATGGTGTCCAGCAGTTCGTCCAGGATGTCTACCAGGTGATACCGAAAGTGCTGGAAGGGCTCGTACCACTCGCGATCCCAGTGGGTGCTGGGTACGTAGTAGGCGAGAGTCTTGCCGGTTGCCATGCGCCGATCCTCCAAGTCGAGTCCCGAAGCGGACAGTCGTTACACGAGCTTCGCAGTGTAGTGTTCCGTTCACCGATGGCCAAGCGAAGCGAGCGCTTATGCTGCGTTTGCGGCTGAGCGATAACTACCAGCGGACGCAGTCGGCATAGAGGGGAGTTCCATCCGCGACGCCTGGATTTAACGTCGGGTCATCGGCACGGTTCACGCTTGGCAGGGGAGAAGTCGCGGCAAGTGGCCATTCAAGCTGAGTTCGCGCCCGGCACCACGCGTCCGCAGCATGCGTCCGCGGCGCCTGCTTGCCGTGGCGGGCACTACGGGCCTTACCCTGCGTGCCGGCAGCCGCATGGCGCATTCCGCGCATTGCCGGTAGCCTCAGCGGGGCGAGGCGAGGCGCCACCCCGCGGGTCGGTGTTTGCCAACCACGGTCCTACGCCATCGCGCTGTCCAGGCCGACTATCTGGTACTCCCCCGGCGGCTGGAGGTCTTCCATGGTCACGTTCTCGCCGACGGTCTTGCCCATGACGCTCTGGGAGAAGCGGGCCTGGTAGTTGTAAATGTGACGGTCGATGTCAGCGTCCCACGGGCCCAGGAAGCGTATCTCGGCCGTGGTGCCGGATTCCACGTGGCGCAGGCTGACCTTGCTGCCCACGCCCACGTGATCCGTGGGGACGTCGCTCGCGGTAAGCGACCGTGCGAGGGCCAGCGACTCCTGCATCTGGGCCAGCCGGGCGCGGAGCAGGTCTCGCTCCTCCAGGGCGAACTTGTATTCGGAGTTCTCCGAGAGGTCGCCGTGCGAGGCGGCTTCGCCGATTCTCTTGGCGTTCTCCTTCATCTTGACGTTGACCAGCTCCTCGACTTCCTGCTGCTTCCTGACCAGTCCCTCGGGCGTCGTCCAGAGGACGTTCTCATCGGCCCAGGGACTGACGGTTGGCACTACGTCCAACTCGGGGAACTGGCGGCGGATTATCTTGCTAAGATCTTCACGGGCGGCTCGCCCCAGGTTATCCAGCCGGTTTACCTGCGTTCGCACCGTTGATGCCATCCCTGCCCCGACGTCCTCCAGGCAGGCCTTGAAACGCTCGAAGCGCCGGGCGGTCAGCACCGTGCGGGCATCCGCGGCCACTCGCTTGCGCTTCTCGCGGGGGATGCTGTCGCTGCGCTTGATGTCACTCAACAGCGCCAGCAGGCGCGACAGCAGCGTCAGTGGGCGTATGGGCTCCATCTGGGCGCCAGCAGCGCCGTCCCACAGCCAGCACAGACCGGAGTGGTACTTCAGCGTATCGCTCAGGATTATCCCGGCGAGCTCGTCAAACTGCTCAGGCGTGAAACCCGCATCGGCCAATCGGCTGGCGATGTGCTTGCAGACACTCAGAGGGGCCAGCGGCAGCAGTGCGGCCAGCAGTTCAACTCGACGCTCCGGCAGCGCTTTTTCGAGGCAAGTACAGGCGGCGGGCCACAGGGCGGCAACCTCGATTGCCTGCACGGCGGACGCGGGGTCCGCAGACTCGGCAAGAGTCTGGACGGCAGCCTGCTCCGCGTCCTCCTGGTTCAGTTCCTCTTCGACGCGGCGCTGCACGAGGCGCGCCGCCAAGGCGGCGGGGTGTTGGCTCTTCTCCATGCGCTGCGCCCGGGCGTCCAACGAATCGCGCATCGTGGCCAGCAGCTTGGGGTCCGCCTCCTGCTGGCGAGCCTTGCACTCGCGCAGGTAGCCTTCGATGGCCGAGTACTGGTCCTGCGCGTCGGCGAGTCTGATGAACTCGGCCTCCGTCTCTTCCTCCAGCGTGCTGGCCGCGGCATGATACGTCAGGTAATGCGGTGAGCGCCCCTCGATGTCCACGTGATGTGTCCGGCGCAGGGCATTGCGTGCCTTCGTCCACCACCTGCTCCACTTCTTGGGCTCGATTGGAGAGGGGCAGAGTGCCGCCCTGAGTTGGTCGCTGTCCAGCTTGTTGCCACGGTCGCGGAGAATCGAGATCACGATGCGGGCCGGATCCTTCTCGACCAGTTCCACCAGTTGATCCGGGTGGAAGTCGCGAAGAATGCGGTAGTCGCCGGCTTCGACGGGCATGTACTGATCGGCTACCTCGACCGGACCTAACTCACACTCTCCGTCCGGTGTCTTGACCACCACGTTCCAGGACTCGCCGTCCACGTTTACGACCTGTGCGGTAGTATCCTCGTGGCGGGCGGCAAGATAGGTGCCGTTCTCCAATGCGAGGCAGACGTCTAGCGTGCGTACCGCCCGGCGGACCGGGCGACCGCCCTCAATGCCGGCCTCCTCCAGCAGTGCCTCAAGGTTGGGACGGTCCGCGAATGCCTGGCGATACAACCCGGTTACCTGCTGGCGAAGTTCCTTGCTCTTGTTCAGAACCAGGAGCATTCCGCCGGCCGCGGGCAGCAGTTCCGCCTCGCTGAAACGCTCGCCGAACATCTCGATCGTGGTCCAAGCCAGCGTCGCCGCTTCCGTCGCCCGACCTTTCTCCGCTAGTGTCTCCAGAACGGGCAGTAACTCCAGGAGCGTCTCTGGCGTAGCGGTCTCGTTTTCCAGGACGGACAACCATTCCTCCTCGACGTTCTTGACGTTTCCGGAGGCAGCGAGCTTGACAAGCACTTCTGTATCCATGCGCGTTTGACCAACCGTATGAGAGGACCCAACCCTATTTTGCGAAAGCGTTCCATTGTGGCGGAAATCGCAGTGTATGTCGAGACCCGGAACCGAGGCGACTTCCGTCCGCTTGACAGCCTCCGGAAGGCCCAACACAATATCAATCGGAGCAGGTGCATGCCCGTCACGGAAGTCGTAAAGGTAGCGGCCCGAGAGGATTACTCCGACACGATCAGCCGTGCGGCCGAGGTGTTGCGCGATGGCGGGCTGGTCGCTTTTCCGACAGAGACGGTCTATGGGCTTGGCGTTCGCGCCGATTCGCCGGAAGCGGTGGCCCGCCTGCGGGAGGTAAAGGATCGGAAGGGCGGCAAACCGTTTACCGTTCATATCGGACGGCGGGAAGAGGTCCACCAATACGTGCCGAGCCTGAGTGGGGCAGGTCGTCGCCTGGCGATGAAGGGCTGGCCTGGCCCGCTGACCTTGATCCTGTCGGTGGACGATGTCCAGGCCGTGCCGGGCCTGGCGGGCTTGAAGCCGGGAACGGCCGAAGCGCTGTATCACGAGGGCACGATCGGCGTGCGGTGCCCCGACGACGCTGCTGCCACAGACCTGTTGACGGCGGTGAGGGCGCCGGTGGTGGCGGCCAGCGCCAATCTGGCCGGTGGGAACCCGCCAAGTGACGCCGCAACGGTGCAGGCCGCTCTCGACGGCAGTGTGGACCTGATCCTCGACGGCGGGCCGACGCGATACGCCAAGGCTTCCACGATCGTGCGGGTCAACGCGCAGGCCTGTGAAGTGGTTCGAGAGGGCGTGTACGACGAGCGTACCATCCACCGCCTGGCGTCATTGAACGTCCTGCTGGTCTGCACCGGCAACACCTGCCGCAGCCCCATGGCGGAGGGCCTGCTGCGGG
>JANQGB010000362.1 GCA_028277545.1 Phycisphaerae bacterium
GCTCTTGCTTACCCCCAAGGCCCAGCATAGCGGCATCACCGCCGGGCAGATCGTGACCGAGATCGTCGAACGCATCAAGGTGCCCGTCTAAGGGGAGAACGCGATGGCTGCGACTGTGACCGACGCCAAGATTCGCCTTCGCCTGACCGATGCCGGCAGGATGCTGTTGGCCGGGATGCTGTTCTTCTTCGTGACGGCGGCGGTGATCCCGGCGTTCGGCGTTGTCACGGCGCTGCTGGCTGTTCTATTGTTGGCGTGGATCGTTGGTTCTGTCCTGCGCCCGCGGGTCGCCATCACGGCCGACTTGCCGGACAGTGTCGTCGCGGGGCAGAAAGTGACGCTCCGTTATGGGCTCCAGAACATGGCGCGCGTGCCGGCTTACGATCTGCGGGTCCGATTGGACGGTATGCCCGAAACGATCGAGCAGACGGCGCCGGCCGATGCGGTCTCCCGCCTTGGTCGGGGCCAGCGGGTCGAGGTCAGCCTGGCGGTGTGCCCGGAGCGGCGGGGTCATTTCGAGATTCCGCTGCCGGTTTGCGAATCGAGCTTCCCGTTCAATCTGATGACGTTCGGGGCGGTTCGGCGACAGAAGCGGATGCTCACCGTCCTGCCCGTTCACTACCGTCTGTCCTTTTCACTGCAGCGACTGGGTCGCCACGTTCAAGCCGGGCACGCCGGATTCGCCGGGCGGGCGGAGATTTCACCTGAATACGCCGGGAACCGCCCGTTCCTGCCGGGTGATTCGCCACGCCGGATCGATACCCGCGCCTGGGCCCGTCTTTCAGTGCCGGCTACAAAGGAGTACCACAACGATTCGGAGAGTCGTGCCGTCTTGGTGCTGGACACGCGCATCAAGGGGGGGCAGCGCGCTTCCGACGGTGAAGAGATCCCAGAGTTGGAGGCCGCCGTTTCGCTGTGCGCCTCCGTCGCCTACACAATCAATCGAGATTGCCTGGTTGATGCGATGTTGATCGGCGATGAATTGCACCAGTACCACGCGCGGCGGCGCAGTGTTCGTCTGGACAGGATCCATAACACGCTGGCGGGTGTCCAGGCTGCTGACGAATACGTGCTGGACGAGGTGGTCCCGACGCTTGGGGATCGGTTCTACGAGACCACCGAGGCGGTCTTCATCCTGTTGGATTGGGATGCCACCTATGCCCGACTGGTGGAGTTGGCGGCGCGGGCGCGTTGCCATACCACCGTCTTCCTGGCGGCGCCATCGGGGCGGCATCCCGACTGGACGAACGATGTGAACTGGGCCGACGTGGTCAAGGTTGTGTCCCCGGACGATGTGCTGAAGGGGCATGCGGAGCGACTATGAAGCAGCAGAAAGTCATCGTGGCGCTCATGATTCTGGTCAGTTCGGTGATGACCGGGGTGACCACCGTCTGGAGTTCGCTGGATATCGCCTATCCGGCGATTCTCTGCATGCTCGGTCTGCTCGGTCTGCAGCGGCGTTTTACGTGGGACATCAAGCCGGAACGACGGGTGATCACCTCGATGCTCATGCTGGTCCTGGCGCTGCTCTTCGCTTTGCACTATCGCTATGCCAGGCCCGGCAGTTGGATGGCGCAAGAACAGGTCATGAGCCTGGCCTGGCAGACGGTCGCCCGCTATTTTCTGGCCGCCATGATCCTGATGCTCTTCCTGGGGGCCCCGGACCGGTTGCCTCCGTCGCTGGGACTCTTTCATGTCGCCAACGCGATCTGTGCCGGCCAGGTGCTCCTTCTGAACGACAGGTTCATCGTATTTCGCCTGCTGGAACTCGTGGCGGTCGTTCTGATCGTACTCTACGCCGCGACAACACATGGGTTGGCGAGATCTCCGGCGCCGGGGCCGCGCCGGCGATCCCCCTTGTTGGCTTCGGCCCTGGTCTTGGTCGTGGCGGCCAATGGCGGCTGGATTGCCAGTTCCGTGCTCTATCGCCATGTCGAAGTGCTTGACTACATCCCGATGTGGTTCGCCCGGCAGGGGGTCGGTTTGGACCGTCTGGTCAACGCGCCGGGCCACGTGGCGTTTTCCTCCAGTGGCCAATTGTCGAGTATCGGGGACATCATTCGCGACCAGGACTCGACGGCCGTCCTGTCGATTCGATCGCAGACGTCGCCCGGGTACCTCAGGGCGCGGGCTTTCGACGTCTACAGTCAATCCCAGTGGTACAATTCATCGCCCAAAGCAGTCATGGCCGGTCGTCGCGGCACCACGGCTTTCTCCAAAACGGTGATGACCTTTCAGGTGACCGATGGGCCTCCGGTCAACCTGAAGAAAATGGTGATCGGTTCGCAGGCGGAATTCGACCCTGGCGTCATGTTCTCTCCGAGCAATGCGGTCAAGGTTGGTGTGACCGCCGGCCGTGTCAGATCCAAGCCCTTGCAGCGAGACGGGCACGGTGTTCTCTATGGCTACAACCTGCGTCCGGGGAGGCGGTATCGCATTGACTTCAGCGGCTTGCCCAATCGGGAGGCCCCGGATGACCTGCTCGGCGCGCGGATGTTGGAGGTTCCACGCCTGACGCCACAGGGGGACCTTCGTTTGGCGGAACTGGCCGGGCAGGTCTTCGCTGGCTGCACGAGTACGGCTGAGAAGGTCGAGGCCGTGGTCAACCATTTCGGCACGCGCTACGACTATTCGCTGGATTTCGAGGTCCCTCCGGGGCGTGATCGACTTGCGTACTTCCTGTTCGAACAGCCGGACGGTCCTCAGAAGCCGACTGGGTATTGCGAGTACTTCGCTTCCGGTGCCGCGATTCTGCTTCGGCTGGCCGGCGTGCCCACGCGGTACGTGACCGGGTTTGTCGTGACTGAGCGCGATCCGGAAAGCGGGTTCTGGCAAGCGCGGAACATGGACGCGCACGCCTGGGTCGAGGCGTGGGATCAAGAGCGGGGACAGTGGCTGACCGTAGAGCCGACGGTGCAGCAGAACCAGACCGGCTCAGGCATGGTTGAGCAGTTGGGGCGTCTGGGCGGCGGTATGAGTGTTGCGCTGGGGCAATTCTTCCAGGCGATCTATGATTACGGCCTGCTCGGCCTTGCGAGTTGGTTGTTCACAGCATACGGCCAACTCGCCATGGCCGGACTGCTGGCTCTGCTCCTGACCCTGGTAGTCTGGCGCATCCTCGCGCCTCGCTTCGGCTGGCGGATGGGCCGGTGCCGTCGCGCGTCGAGGCTCGTCCACGACCCTTCACTGATGGCGCTGCACAAGACGTTGGCCCGCATGGATCGCAAGCTCGGCGCCGCTGGCTGGCGTCGTCGCCTGAGCGAGACCCTACATGCGTTCGCCCGGCGTTTGCGGGCCCACGGATCGGACGATGAACTCTGGGAGCAGTTGTCCGATTGGTACCGGGACTACGCCGATTTGCGCTATTGTCGCTACGTTCCCACCGATCGCCTGGAGCAGTTGCAGCGCCGAGCCGAGCAACTGCGCGGCGCTCTGTGATCGCAGGCAGTTGCCCGCCGAATCACGCTACTTGATGAACCGTATGATCAGGTACGGGGGGTATCGGTAGTGGTGCCCGTCGTTGGCCTTGATGCCGGCGATGATCAAGAGGATCAGGGCTACGATACCCAGCGCCGGCGCCAGAATGAAACCAATGCACACGAAGCACAGCAGTCCGGCGACGATGCCGTAGATGAGCATGGTCAATTGGAAGTTCACGGCTTCCTTACCCTGCTCGTCTACAAACGGGGAATCTTCCTTCTTGATGAGCCAGACCACCAGCGGCCCGATGACGCCGACCAGGCCGGTCAGGTGGCAGAGCATGGCCCACATGCGGGCGTCTCTGTCGATCTCCATGCCTTGCGGTTCGGCCGGCGCGGTTGCCTCGGGGGTCCCTTCGGGATTGGGTTGGGCGTTGGGCGCCTCATCGGGAGTCGGGGTGGTGTCCGGGCTGTCGTTTGTCTCTGTCATATCTAGCTCCGCTTAACCGCATTGTCGTTGGGCCGCCGCCCGGCGCCGGCCGGGCGACGAACGTGAACTATTTCAGAAACGCGATGGCGATCGGATAGCGCCAGGGCTCGCCTCGCTGGGCCTTCATCGCTCCCATGACGATCAGCACGACATGGACGATCATCAGCGCAGGCGCCAGGACGATCCCAACCAGGATGATGCACGAGAGCCAGGCGACGGCTCCGTAG
>JANQGB010000388.1 GCA_028277545.1 Phycisphaerae bacterium
GGTCCGCCTGGAGGGCACCAATGTTGATCGTGCCCGAGAGCTCATCGCCGAGGCCAAGATCGGGCAGTTGATCACCGCCGAAGACCTCACCGACGCCGCGAAGAAGGTCTGCGCTCAGGTAGCCTGACTCGAAGGCTGAACTGCATCAGGGAGTGACGACCATGGACACTGTTGTGGCAGACCGCTCCAGGCTGCTGGCCAAGCTGCAGGTTCTGGCAGCCATGGCCAGGGCGGACGGGCATGTCTCGGATACCGAGGCCGGCTTGCTGCGTGGATTCTGCCGGGATCTTGGCCTGGATGATGACGAGCTGGACCAGGTATTGCGCGGGTGCATCCGCGTGCCGGTCAACGACCTTCCGCGCTCGCCGGCGCAGAAGCGCGAGCTGCTCACCGACCTTTTCAAGATGGCCACTGCCGACGGGCGAGTTGACGAGAAGGAAGTGACCATGGGGGCCAAGCTGGCGGAATCGCTGGGCCTGAGCATGAACGACATGGTTGACGCCCTCGACGAGGCCCAGAACTGGTACTCGCGAGCCACGAAGGCCGGGCAGTCGTCGACGCCACAGACCACCGCGGCGGGCGGGGCGCCCGGGCACGAGGCCCGAGTGCTCGAGGGGCACAGCGGCACGGTGTTGAAGGTGGCCTTTTCGCCAGATGGGCGCCACGCGGCAACTGCCTCCGTGGACAAGACCGTGCGTCTGTGGGAACTGGCCACCGGCAAAGAGCTCCGCCGCTACGAAGGGCACACCAAGCCGGTAGTCTGCCTGGCCTTTTCGCCCGATGGCCAGCACGTGCTGACCGCCCCACAAGACGGGACCGCTCGGCTGTGGGCTACGGGGCTGGGGGACTGACATCGCGGGCGGCATCAGCGGAATGCAGGATCCCCGACTCAGCAGTCACATTTGGACCGGCGGCCCGCCGTATGGCGTTATTCCGGGCAGGGATTGTCATTTCTGGTCAGGACGACCGCGCTGGCTGGCGTAGGCGCGCTCGATTGAAGGTCAGCTTGCAGGCACGTGGACTGCCGTGAACTCCGCCCCCAAGCGGAGCCTGGCAGGCTGGGCTAAGCGGGGAATATTCGCTGTACCGCAGGCATGCCCTGCCGGCTCTGCGCGGTACAGGTCAGCGGCGGTGAACCGGGCGACCAGGTCGGTCGGCGTTTGCGGCGGACGGCGTGGCGAGGCATACTAACCGCGCGGCGCGAAGCACGTCACCCACAGTGAGAGTCGCCGGTCGCAATCGGTGGCTGCGACACGCGGTCCTGAGACCGAGATGCCCCGCGCCGTGTAAAACAGGTCGTGCGTTACCCATCGGCAGAGTAGCGCTGCGAAAGACCTGGCGGCGCCTAGGGCCCGCCGCCGGGAATCAGATCGATCGTAGGTACAAGGGAAGCCGGCGCACCGGGCTGGCCGGCTTGTCATCACGTCCATTTCCAAGAAGGAGGCTGCGTTATGTTGCACCACATCGCGATGTTGTCGATGGCTGGGGTGTTGGTTCTCACGCCCGCGGTGCCGGATCAGACGCCGGACCCGTCATCCATCGACCTGAGTTCCATCATGTCAACGGTCATCAAGGCCGGGCCGGGGGCTCAGGTGGACTCCGACAAGGAGTTCCCCGATTTCAAGAAGGTGACCGAAGGGATGGAGTCCAAGAAGGGCTTGTTCACTCTTTGGTACTACCCGCCCGATGCCAAGGACAAGGACGGTGAGAAGCTGCTCTGTCAGATTCCGGCGGGCTTCCTGGGCCAGCAGTTCATGCTCTCGACCAGCATGGCTGGCGGTGGGATGTTTACCGGCTTTCCGCTGGAAGAGCGTGTCGTGCAGTGGCAGGTATTGGGCAAGCAACTCCTGCTGATCGAGCCCGAGACCCGCTTCGTGGTGGACAAGTCCAAGGAGGTGGGGGAC
>JANQGB010000579.1 GCA_028277545.1 Phycisphaerae bacterium
CCAGGTAGACGTCCACTGCGACAAACCGCACCGCAGGCGAGCCGGCCTGATCGGCGTCGGCCTGTCCGTCGTCGTCTACCATCGTTCCGAACAGCGGCAGAACTCCGAGAATCAACAGGATGGCTTTCATTGGATGCTCACTCTCTGAAGATTGACCGCGGCGAAGGCGACGGCATCGACGTCACGGAGGTCGATGCGGCCGTCGTTGGTGATGTCCCAGCCCTGCTGGAGAGAGGCAGGCGTTTCCAGGCCGCGGGCCAGGGCGAAGGCGTCAAGAATATCCACCCGCCCGTTGCGGTCTATGTCCTCGGGCTCGACGACAGCCAGCACGGCCGGCATGTCGGGCATCTGACTCGGAGGTTCGGGCCAGCCCAGCCAGCAGACCAGGGCGACGGAAGCCGCAGCGGCCCCCACCTTGGCCAGCCGCAGCACCATCCGGCGCCGGCGGTGCAGGGCGAAGTGACTCCGCGCCTGTGCTGCCACGGTTTCACCGAGTTGGTCCGGTATCGGCCCACAATCGCCGTAAACAGCCCCCAAGTCCTGCACCAGGCCATGCGGCACGTCGGGGTCCGCCGGGTGGTCCGGTTGTCGCAATTCGTCCGTCATGACTGAGTCTCCTGGTCGTTTAGTGCGCAACCGCCGCCGAAGGTTCACGAAATCCCGAGTTTTTTGGGCCACAGCCCGAGACGCCATTCGACGCTGGCCTGCCCGGTGGAGACACGGAGGCACACCAAGCCAGCGGTTGACTCGCCCAACCGGTGGCGGCGCCCACAATCTGACGTAGAAGCCACCACACCGGCCAGGACATACGGCGTCCAGACGCACAAGCGCTACGCTCCGCCGATGAGGCCAGCAGGCGCGCGCTAGGCCCGGCATTCATGCCGGGTTAAGGCGCCGTCGCGCTGATTGCGCCACCCCGGTTCACCGGGGTTCTCGATGGCAGTCTTTAGACACTCAGAGTAGAGCGCTATGAAGCACGCTACGCGTCGCGAACAGGTGAAGCCGCGTAGGGTCCGCGCAGCGAACCCCACCCCTCTGTGACGCCGAACCGCGCGCCGACCCCGCAATCCGGCGGTGCCGCTACCAGGCACGCGGTAGGCTTGGCATTCATTCCGGGTCTAGCAGGCCGATCGTATCCGCTGAGCCCGCTTCCAGTGGGCTTCTCGTGGCACGGGTTCACCCTCCGTGCAATGTTGTTTATGGTGCCACACATTCCATGCCTGAAGGCCGCCATCGAGAATCCCCGTAAACGGGGGTCACGCGGATCCGGCGGCTGTTCTTAACCCGGCATGAATGCCGGGCCTAGCGCGTCAGCCACGAGAGAACCACTCGAAACGGGCTCTACGCCCATCGTTGGCATTCACGACCCGGGCTGACGGCTCTGACCGGCATTGGCATTGGGCGGACGAATCACGCTGACCGACCGCGCTCAGGCCTCGAAATACCGCCGCGTGCGGGCGTCGTCGCGAAGCCGCCCCAGGGCATGGTGCAGCCGCGACTTGACGGTTCCCAGGGGGATAGCCAGTGCCGCCGCAATCTGGGCCAGGCTCATGTCATCCACAAAGCGCATGAGCAGCACCTCGCGCTGCCCGGCCGGCAACCCGGACAGAACCGCGGCCAGTTCAGGTCGGCTGTCATCCGGCGGAGGAGGCGGTGCGGGTGGGTCAATGGCGGGATCGCTGGTGATCGGCTGCCGGCGCCGCTTGCGGATGATGGCCAGGGAGGTGTTCTTGACCACCGGGTAGAGGAAGGTGGTCATGGCGGCGGTCAGCCGGAAGCCGGGGAACTTCTTCAGCAGGTAGGCGAACGTCTCCTGCAGTACATCAAGAGCGTCCTCACGATTGCATGTGAACCGAAACGCCAGCCGAACCGTCCAGTCGCGATAGCGAGTATAGAGTGCCGTGAACGCCTCGGCTTCGCCGTCGTTGGCGGCCGCAACGACGGCGAAGCCGAGGCGTTCACGGCACTCTATACTCGCTATCGCGACTGAACGGTTCGGCTGGCGT
>JANQGB010001442.1 GCA_028277545.1 Phycisphaerae bacterium
TGCCACCCGCCGCTCACCCGGACGATTACACATTCTCTTACCAGTCGGCGCTGGCCCGACGGTCCCGGTTGAGATAGCATCCGCCTCTTCTCCCTCGCCACGGTGCGCGGAGGGTGCGACGAGTTTCCATACGGAAAGGGGGCGACAGACGTGATGCGTTACCATTTACAGTGGTTGGCTGGGTTGGCGCCGGTACTGGCCATGGGCTGCGCCGTTCAGGGCCAGGGCAGCCACCTGATGCGTATGGCCGACGTCCACGCAGAGAGAATCGTATTCACCTACGAGGGCGATCTGTGGCTGGCTTCGACGGAGGGTGGTGACGCCTGGCGCATCACCCGCGATCCCGGCTCGGAGACCTGGGCCAAGTTCTCGCCCGATGGGAAGCTGATCGCGTTCACCGCCGGCTACGATGGCGGTTACGACGTTTACGTCATGCCCGCCAACGGAGGAGTGCCGCAGCGGCTGACCTATCATCCGGCGGGCGATCGAGTGCTGGGCTGGTTCCCCGACGGCAAGCACGTGCTCTTCCGCAGCCGCCGGGAGTATCCCAGCCGGGCGGAGATGGTCTACAAGGTCTCCATCGACGGCGGCATGCCGGTTAAACTCCCGGTGGACCGGGCTGGTTTGACGGCCCTGTCGCCGGACGGCCAGCGCATCGCCTACAATCGAATCAGCCGGGAGAGCCGGACCTGGAAACGACACCAGGGTGGCACGGCCCAGGGCATCTGGGTGGGCAGTCTGGACGCGGGTGACTTCCGGAAGATCACCGCCGACTGGCTGGGCAGCGACAACTATCCCATGTGGGCCGGCGACAAGATCTACTTCAACTCCGACCGCGAGTACGGCACGCTCAATCTCTACCGCTGCGATCCCGACGGCGGCAACGTCGAGGCGTTGACCAGCTACAAGAAATACGACGTCAAGTATCCGTCCCTCGGCGTAGACCAGATTGTCTACCAGCACGGCGAGCAACTTCACCTCCTGGACATCAGGACCGGTCAGACCCGGCTGGTGCCCATCAACATCCCCAGCGATCTGGTGCGGATGCGGCCCGAGTTCGTGGAGATCGAGCCCCGCAGCGGCTCGTTCGGCCTGTCGCCGAGTGGGAAGCGAGTGCTGCTGGAGGCTCGTGGTGAGATCATCAATCTGCCGGCCGAGGATGGCGAAGCGATCAACCTGACCAACACGGTCGATTCGCGCGAGAAGAGTGCCGCCTGGTCGCCCAACGGGCGCTGGATAGCGTTCCTGTCCGACAAGACCGGCGAGGAGGAGCTATACCTCGTAGACCAGAAGGCCGAGAAGCCCTGGCGGCAGCTCACCACCGGTGGAATGGCCTTTCGCATGCAGCCGGTCTGGTCGCCCGACAGCAAGCACCTGATCTTCTCCGACAAGTTCATGCGGCTGAACCTGACTGACGCCGAGACGGGCGAAGTTACCCTGCTGGATACGGCCGACTATGACGACGCCTGGGAGCGCTGGGGTATTCAGGACTATGTCTGGTCGCCCGACAGTCGCTGGATCGCCTACACCAAGTTCGAGCGCAGCTTCCAGGAGTCCATCTTCCTCTACTCGCTGGACGAGATGAAGAGCTATCGCGTCACCAGCGAGATGACTCAGGACTGGAGCCCGTCTTTCGATCCTGAAGGAAGGTATCTCTATTTCCTGTCCAACCGCACCTTCGACCCGGTCATGGGCTTTGTGGATCAGAACCACATCTTCCTGGACATGGCCCGGCCATACCTGGTGATTCTGGCCGACGGCGAACCGAGCCCCTTTGTGGACGAGCAGGTCTACGAGGAGGTCGAGGAGGAGGAAGAGGCTGAAGACGCCGGCGATGAAGAGGGCGCGGAAGAGGACGAGGAGGACGAAGGCGAGGACGGCGAGGAGGAGGAAGACTCGGACGACGACAAGACCAGGATCGACGTGGCCGGCATCGGGCGGCGGATCATAGCTGCCAAGGGCGTGTCGGCGGGCAACTACTTCCGCCTGGAGGCGACCGACAAGGGCTTCTGCTACCTGAACAAGACCGAGCCGGAGTTCATTAAGTACCAGTCGGTCACCGACCACACCGGTGGCCAGCTCGATCTCTACCACTACGATCTGGAGGACGCCGAGACCAAGAAGGTCCTGGGCGGCATCGCCAACTACCACATATCGGCCAACGGCGAGAAGCTGATCTACCGGGCCGGCAGTCGTTACGGCGTGGTGGACGCAGGCAAGAAGGCCAGCGTGGGCGACGGCAAGGTAAGCCTGAACGGCGTGCTGGTCGAGGTGGACCGCAACAAGGAGTTCTTACAGATCTTCGACGAGGCTTGGCGCATCCAACGCGACTGGTTCTACGATGCCAACATGCACGGCGTGGACTGGCCGGCAATGCGGGAGAAGTACCGCAAATTCGTGCCCTATTGTGGCAACCGCAGTGACCTGACGTACCTGATAGGAGAGATGATCGGCGAGCTGAACATCGGGCACACCTACGTCTACGGTGGCGACGTGCAGCGGGACGGCAAGTCCGTTCCCGTCGGTATGCTGGGCGCGGACCTGGAGGTCGTGCCGGGTGCCGACTTCTACCGCATCGCTCACATCATCCCGGGCATGCCCGGGGAGGCACGCGAGCGTTCTCCCCTGGCGGAGCCGGGCTGCCCGATCAAGAAGGGCGACTATCTCATCGCCGTCGACGGGCGAGAGCTGCGCACCGACGACAACCTCTACCGCCTGCTGCAGAACAAGCTCGGCAAGGTGGTTACGCTGACTTACAACAGCCAGCCCACGCCCGAGGGCGCCGAAACCCATCGGATCAGAACCCTCGGCGGCGAGACCCGCATCCGCTACCGCGAATGGGTCGAGAACAACCTGGCCCACGTAGACCGGGCCACCGGCGGGAAGGTCGGCTACGTGCACATTCCCAACATGGGGGCCGCGGGTCTTATCGAGTTCGCCAAGTACTGGTACCCGCAGTTCTACAAGAAGGGCTTCATCGTCGACGTGCGCTACAATGGCGGCGGATTCACCGGCGACATGATCATCGATCGTCTGGAGCGGCAGATTTTCGCCATGACCCAGCCGCGGGAGGGCAAGGTGCTTCGCGATCCGGAGCGTATCTTCCACGGCTCGTGGGCGGTGCTCATCAACGAGGACACCGGGTCCAACGGCGAGATGTTCTCGGAAGCCATCAAGCTCAAGAAACTCGCCCCCATTATCGGCATGCGTACCTGGGGCGGTTCCATCGGCATAGAGCCGCACCAGGATCTGATTGACGGCGGGACGACCACGCCGCCGCAGTTCGGCCTCTATGGTCTGGACAACACCTGGCTGATCGAGGGCATCGGCGTGGTGCCCGACATCGAGGTGCAGAACATGCCGGGCGAAGTCCTCCAGGGGCAGGACAGCCAGCTCGAGAAGGGCATCGAAGTTGTTACCGGCATGATCGAGAAGGATCCGAAGGACCTGCCGCCCGCGCCGGAGTATCCGGACAAGAGTAAGGGCGTGGTGGGCTCCAAGTGAGCGGATCACGATCAGCCCAGCGGCAGTGACGCCGGGCGATAGCGGCGCCGACTACCACGGAGCCCCGGCCACTTCCGGTCGGGGCTCCTTTCCGCTGATGGCCAGGTTGTCGTTCGGAATAGTACGGAGGTGTCGATCATGCACGACCTGAGTGGCAAGCATGCCCTGGTATGCGGGAGCAGCCAGGGGATCGGTAAGGCCTGCGCCCTGGAATTGGCCGAGCGTGGAGCCAGCGTAACGCTGGCTGCCCGCGACGAGCAGGCCTTGGATGCGGTGAAGTCGGAGTTGGCTGCGGACTCGGGGCAGTCTCACGACCTCATTGTGGCAGACTTCGCCGACCCGGTGGCGCTGCGGGCTAAGGTGGAGCACCGCCTGCAGCAGGGCGGCCCAATCCAGGTGCTGGTCAATAACACCGGCGGGCCGCCGCACGGGCAGATCCTCGACGCTTCGCCAGAGGATTTCACGAAGGCCCTGACCCAACACGTGGGCTGCAATCAACTGCTGGTCCAGGCCCTGCTGCCGGGGATGAAGCAGGCGGGGTACGGCCGGATCATCAACATCATCTCGAT
>JANQGB010000673.1 GCA_028277545.1 Phycisphaerae bacterium
ACCTTGGATTGCAGGGCGTCCAACTTCTGCCCCCGGGCCACTCTGGCCAACGCGTGCCTTTGCGCCGTGAGTGGTTGATGATTCACCAGCTCTGCGAAGGAGAAGACCTCCTGATCAGCCGGCAGTTCCAACTCTCCGCGCAGTTCCGCGTTGGCGATCCCGATCAGCGGCTGGTGGGCCCAGTGCTGGTCCTGGAATGTCCAGGCCAGGAGCAACAGAACCGGATCGTGCCCACCAAAATACATCTCACCGGTTACCGACGAGACGATATCCCGCGCCAGCGTGTCCAGCGGTGGCCAACGCCCGTCATGCTGGACCGGAACGGAACGGATCGTCTCCAGGTTCAGCGACGTGGGAAGATCGGCCCCGGCAGCAGGCGAGACCGACACTACAACCGCTGTCACCGCTAATACGAACTGAATCATCAAGGGCCACCCTCGTCCTTACAGTTTGGATCGCCGCGAATTAGCTTCGCGGTCGCGGTCCCAAAGCCATCGTGCCCGCAGCACGCTGCACGCTAGCCGACGCGGTCGGCCACAGACCTGGCCGCCGCCGCAATCCGCCGCCGCTCTACGGCTCGCGTGATCAGCACCACAACCATTCCCACCGTCGTCAGGATGTACCCTGCGAACACCACCGGCAGGCCCGGGTCACGGGCCACGCTCAGAACGCTCAGCCGCTGACCTCCGCGAAGATCGTAGCTCGACTGAAACAGGGAGTACCCCGCCTGTTTCAGGGGGTTGTTCATGCTGATGACGCGGTTCTCCGCGGTGCCCGTCACCGGGTTAACGATAGTGACCGAACTCTCGAACGACCGCGGGCGGGATGTTCCCGGGTACTCGCCGATATGGAACCGGTTCAGAGTGACGGCGAATCCCAACGGGACGCTCTCCTCCTCGTAACGAATCTGGAACTGCGTGTTGTCCACTTTCACCGGCCGGGCGCTGTGTTTTTGCACCCACATCTGGCTTACGTCCTTGCTCTCGCCCAGGCTGGCCATTTCGAGCAGCACTGCCGGACGGCGCGTCTGCGCGGTCGGATCGACCGCTTCAATGACCCAGTTCACGCGAGCGTTGTTGAACCGCCGGGTAACAACCAACTGCCGGCCGGGCCAGGGAGTGTCAACCGGTGTCCCCGGGACCAGCTCAGCCGTTACCAGCTCCTGCCCACGCCGGTTGAACCGGGCGTAGAGTTTGCCGTCCGGCGACGCCAGCAGCTCGATCGGCGTACGGGCGGCGGTGTCCTGGGGGGCGGTGAAGGTCACTTTGAGTCCCTCGGCACCGCTCTTGCCGTGCATGGTCTGAAAGTCGGGGAACTTGGCGAACGCCAGCCGCTTCTCGCTGCCGGCCGGACCGGTGATCTCCACCTCGACCGCCGGGTTCTCCGGTCGGTCCGACAGGCTGGTTACCTTGTTGTCCGCTCCGACGGTGGCGTGTGGCAGGTAGCGCAGCACACGGGCGGTATAGCCCGTCTCCCCCAACGGAATCGGCGGCGCCGAGGGCTGGACGCTGAACGGAACGTGATACTCCTGCCCCTGATGGGTCACCACGACCGCGCCCTGAGCCTCCGTGGCCTCATCCGGCGGTGGATTCAGCAGGGAATCAAGTTCAGCCGGCGTCGACACCGGCCGCAGCGTCGTCCGCAGCATGCCGATCTGGGCCGACTCGCCCGGCAGCAGCCAACTGGGCTTGGATGCCGCGTCGCCAGCCTGAAGCGTCACTTCGACCGCCGTCTGCGGCCTGGGGTTGTCGTCGAGTATCTGCTTGACGAAACGGCCGTTCGGGACGTACCGCAGAACGCTCACTCGCAATGAGCCCAGCGTGGCACTCGGCGGATCGTCTCGACTGTCAACAACCTCGTCGCCGCTGAAGGTGTCTTTGTCGAGTACCAGGTGTCGCTCTTTCTTGTTCTCTCTATTGACCAGGGTCAGAGCGTTGGTCCGCGGTATGCGGAACCGTTCGGCCGTCTCCTTCTCAACCAGCGGCAACTGGCCGTTCACCCCCAACTCCTGCGTGACCCAGGCGCCGGCCAGCGTCACCACAATACCGGCGTGGGTTAGCACGAAGCCGATCTGCTTCCGGGTGAGTGGTAGCCGGGCCAGCACCGCCGCCGTCAGGTTGACCGCCAGCAGCGCCAGGATCACCTCGAACCACCACGCGTGGTAGAACTCCGCCAGCGCCCGCTCGGCTCCGTTGGCAGACTCGTAGACCGTGGCACAAGCCATGGCCACCAGCCAGACCACCAGCAGCACCGCCGCGAACCACAACGACCCGATCGCCCGAAGCACTGAACCTGGGGTGCTCATTGCACTCCCTTCAAATAAGAAACCGGCCATCCGCGATAGACTGCCCGCCGCCCGCGGCTGTCGCAAGACCCGTGCCAAGCCAAGTTTAGCGATATTTCCCGCCAGGAGAACCGTCAGGCACCGAACACCGCGCTCCACGGCCCCAAAGTGTAGCAGATTTCCCAGTTCTGGGAATCCCCAGCGTATTTACCGGTACCGCGGGCCGTAATGGCAGCGGACCAGGATAATCGGACGTCACGCCGCGCTATGGCCCACCCCACGTACCGCAGGCATCCGGCCTGCACCCCCCGCAGGTACCCTGCCTGCCCCCCGCCCTGCATCCGAAACGCGGAAAACGCAGGCTGGAAGCCTGCGGTACGAACAACCTCGAGCTGAAGTGCTAACGACCGCCCCGCTCAGCGCCGATGCAACTGTAACAGGCGAGCGCCGCACGCCGCGCAGGTGCCGGCGTCTGCGCCACGAGTTCGAGGCCGTGGCCACCACGCGCGGCACCGCGGCCAGTCGTGTTCATGGATGCCCTGGGAGGTTCCTGAAATGCGTTGCGCAACTGCTGTCGTCCTGGCGTTGTTAGTCCTGCTCTTCCCCACCAAGGCTGCCGCCGAGCCGAGCCCTATGTACCTCGTTGACTCGGCCAACAACCTCATGACCATCGACCCGGGCACTGGTGAGGTGGGGCTGGTGGGCGGCACTGCCGCCCAGTTCACCGATATCGCCTTCGGCCCGGACGGGCGTCTCTTCGGCGTCACCCCGCGCTACCTCTACGAAATCGACCCCGACGATGCCTGGAGCACCCTGCTGGGCAACCACGGCTACGGCGAACCCGGCGCCAGCTCCGGTATCGATTCACTGGCCTTCGGCGCCGACGGCACGCTCTACGCGGCCGGCCACGACATCGTTATCACCATCGATACCGAGACGGGCCAGGGCACAACTGTGGGGACTCTCTCCGGCTATCGGTCGGCCGGCGACCTGGTTCTGGACGACGCGGGCCGCCTGCTCTCCTCGTCGGACTCCGGCCACCTGCTCGAGGTACACACCGACGGCTCCGGCGCCACCCTGATCGGCTCCCTGCCCTACGACGACGTCTTCGCCATGGGCCGGGCCGACGACGGCTCACTCTACGGCGTCCGCTCCACCAACGAGATCGTCACCATCAACCCGGCAACCGGCCAGGCCCTGATCACCGCCGAACTCCAGCCGGACTTCCTCATAGGCTACGCCTGGGGCGGAGACTTTCCCCCGACCACGCCCGAGCCATCCACCCTGGTCCTGTGCGTCTCCGGACTACTCGTGCTGGTCGCCCGACGCCGCTAGTGGCTGACT
Organism: Phycisphaerae bacterium; assembly: GCA_028277545.1. Classification (GTDB taxonomy): domain Bacteria; phylum Planctomycetota; class Phycisphaerae; order UBA1845; family UBA1845; genus JANQGB01. Next base: position 3,629 of record JANQGB010000673.1, read on the forward strand.
ACGGCACTCGGACGTAAGCCTGCCGCGGGTGACGCACCAGGGCATCGATTGTGGCGCGGGCCACACGTCTCGTGAACAACAGGCTTCGCCCGGCCACCAGTGTGGCACAGGCATCCTACCTGTGCGTGCACCGGCAGGATGCCGGTGCCACATCTGCCGATCACCTCCAGTGGCAAGATACCCCGCGCCACAATGATCAGACTGATGAAACGGCGAGATGCTGCTGCCAGGGGTGCCGGCCAACTTGTGGGTTGCGCCGTCCTTCGCTCACGTTGTCGCGTTGCCCGCGTCTCGCTCACCGGCCGCTTCACCCGGGATGAACTCCGCGTCTCTGCGTCTGCCGGGTGATTAGCCCGGCTCGACACACCACGCCGTCCGACCGCGCTGAACTCCTGCCTCCGTGCTGCTATAATGGGTCATTGGGATGCGGTTCGCCGGAGCCGGTTCAGTCAGCCGATCTCGATCTGCAGGCCGGAACGAACGGCGCCGTGCGGGCTCCTGCAACAGCTGCGGACGGAGGAACAACCGCCATGAATAGTCCAGGTCACCTACGTCGGACCCTTGGCATTGTCAGCCTGTGTTGCGCGGCTACGCCGCTGCTCCTGCCTGGCGCGGCGGCATCGGCCCAGGATGGTGTTTTGGCGCACGATCACCCGGCCATCGGCTGCGGCAAGTCCCGGGCCCTGGCTCAGAGATACCTGGCCGAGCGAGCCCAATCGCAGAGACAGGCCGAGTACCGCACCTTGCTCGACGCCGGCCTGCGCGAAGCGTTCGAAGACACCGACCTGCTGCACGTCGATCTCGAAATAGAAATCCTGCCGGACGAAGAAATTAATCTGATCGGCACCAACACGATGACCATCCAGAGCAAGGCCGAGGCCCTGACCCAGTTCACCTTTCGCCTGCGAAGCCAGTTCAATATCGACGCGGCGACAGTCAACGACGGAACGCCGGTGAACGTCAACGAGATGAGCGACACGACCAGGGTTGTGGAGTTGGACCGGGTCTACGGCATGGACGAGGTTTTCACTCTGACCATCGCCTACAGCGGGCACGCCGTGTCCCGCGGCTTCGGCTCGATCGAGTTCTCCTCCCACGCCGGTGCCGACATAGTCTACACGCTCAGCGAGTCGTATTACTCCTACACCTGGTGGCCGGCCAAGGACGGCGACGTCGGCGAGCCGGGCAACAACGACGACAAGTTCACGCTGGACATGGCGGTGATCTCGCCCCCGGGGATGGTCACGGCCTCCAACGGCCTGCTCGAAGGCATCGACTACTACCCTGACGGGCGCGAGCGTTACCGCTGGTCCAGCGATTACCCCATCGCCACTTACCTGGTCTGCTTCTCCTCCACCAACTACAACACCTGGTCACTGGATTACATCCCGCTGGCCGGCGGAACCATGCCGGTGCTCTTCTACATCTATCCCGAGCACGACAACGCCAACAACCGCGCCGCCTGGGAGGAAGTCGTGCAGATGATGTACACCCTGCGCGACTTCTTCGGCGAGTACCCCTTCGTCGACGAGAAGTACGGCATCTACGAGTGCCAGTTCGGTGGCGGCATGGAGCACCAGACCTTCACCGCCCAAGGCACCTTCAACGAACGCATAACCGTTCACGAGGTCGGGCACCAATGGTGGGGTGACATGGTCACCTGCCGGACTTGGAACCATATCTGGCTTAACGAAGGCTTCGCCACCTATTCCGAAGCGCTCTGGGAGGAGTTCAAACCGGGCAGCACCGGCCTGCCCGCACTCAAGGCCAAGATGGCCACCATCAAGTACACCGGCGGCGGCAGCGTCTACGTGACGGACAACGAGGTCGACAGCCTCTGGGCCATCTTCGACGGCAGCACGACCTATCACAAAGCCGGCTGGGTGGTGCACATGCTCCGCCACGTCCTCGGCGACCAGCACTTCTTCGCCGCCCTGGCCGCGTACCGATCCGCCTTCGAGTTCGCCGCCGCCGACACGGAGGATTTCCAGGCCGTCGCCGAGCAGTTCTACCCCGGCGGTGACCTGGGCTGGTTCTTCCAGCAGTGGATCTACGGTGAACGGGCCCCCGCCTATCAATGGGGCTGGGACCACGCGCAGGTCAGGGGACAGGACTACCTGCTGATCTATGTGGACCAGGTCCAGGACCCTTCCTATCAGCGGTTCACCATGCCAATCGATATCGTGGTCGATGGCACCACGCACGTCATCTTCAATGACGCCGACGCCGAGCACTTCGTCATTCCGCTCGGCTCGGCACCGTCTGTCGTGCAGTTCGACCCCGATGAGTGGATTCTGCGCAGCGGGCTGTCCACCACCGCGTACCCGGCCGGCCCGCCAACCATCGTCCAGACCTCGCCACAGCCAGGGCAGATTCTGGAGGACGACGACGCCGGCGACGTCGAGATTACGTTCCACGCCCCGGTAAACACCAGCGCCACGCACTATCAGCTCACGGGTGCCACCACCGGCCCGGTCGCTGTTGGCGCCGCCTACGACGCCGCCAACAACACGGTAACGCTCACGCCGACCACCGCCTTGCCAGCCGACCTGTACACGCTGGCGGTCGCCGACTCAGTGACAGGCTCCGTCAGCGGGCTTAACCTGGATGGCGAGATCACTGATCCTCTGGATCCAGGCTCCCTGCCCTCGGGCGACGGGCTGGCCGGCGGCTCGGCCACGGTCCGCTTCACGATCATCTGCGGCTACGGCGACGCCGACTGTGACCGCGACGTGGACTTCGACGACTTCTCCGTGTTCCAGGCATGCTACACAGGGCCGAACCAGGGCCCCGCCCGAACGGGTTGCGAGCCGATGCGCTTCGACGCCGACACCGACGTGGACCTCGACGATTTCGCCGCGTTTGCCAACACCCTGGCCGGGCCCTAGCCCGCCGGCTGCCAATAACATGGCACAGGCTTCCAGCCAGCCGAAGGCTTGTGACACAGGGTCCCAGCCTGTGCTAGCACCGGCAGGGCGCCGGCGCCACAACGGTCGCCAGGTCATTCTTCAACAGGCTAACTGCGGTGCAGCCCGAGCATGGTCGTAACGCAAGCTGACCACTCGTGCCCTGAGCGTTAAACGTGTTGTCGCTGAGGGCGTCGATCAGCCGCCTCTTCAGCCCGGAGAGTGAACATCCGTAGCGAGGGGCTTCAAGCCTCCGGACCGAGGCAACCTCCTCTGACCCCCGCCGGGAGGGCAAACCTTCGTAGCCGCAAGCGTCAAGTTCGTGGACAAGGTCCTCGCCCATCTTTCGCCCGGAGGGCGCGCGATTGTAGCCAGGGGCTTCAAGCCCCTGGACAAGAGGATTACTCTTGGCCATCCGCCCGGAGGGCAAACCTTCGTAGCCGCAAGCGTCGAGCTCGTGGACAAGGTCCTCGCCCATCTTTCGCCCGCAGGGCGCGCGATTGTAGCCAGGGGCTTCAAGCCCCTGGACAAGAGGATTACTCTTGGCCATCCGCCCGGAGGGCGGGCGAAGGTCATTTGAAGACCTCGTCTTCGTCGAACTCGATTCCGTGCTTGCGAAGTAGCCCGAGGAACTCCGATCTGAAATCCTGGCGCTGGTGGTGTTCCTTCTGTCTGCTGATGTAAGCCACCACGTCTGGTACAACGGACTTACTCACAGTGAACCCGCCGTACCCTTCCTGCCATGAGAAACGGCCGGTCTGCGGGAACGACTCGTTGACCCACTTCGACGATCGCCCCTTGATCTGCTGGAGCAGTTCCGAGTGCGACAGACTCGCGTGGTAGCGGACCAGCACATGAACATGGTCCGGCGACCCGTTAACCGCCAGGAGTGTGCCACGAAGGTCGCGCACGATGCCGCCGATGAACGGATGAAGTCGACTCTCGAGTTCGGGCGTGATCAGCGGGGCACGCTGTCGAGTGCTGAAGACCGCGTGGTAGTAGTTCTGGGTGTAAGTGCTCGGCATAACTCGACCTCCTTCGCATATATTCGTCCGCCATCCTGGCGGAAGAGCGGAGCGGAGCTCAAATCTTCCCACGGGCTTCAGTACCTGGCTACGACCGTGCGCCCTCCGGGCGCTGGAATAGAAGAGAAACAACCCCAGGGACTCAAGTCCCTGGCAACAAACGTGCGCCCTCCGGGCGAAGCCCGGCCTGCAACCAATACCCGCACCTGCGGGATGCGGCCTGTCCCGGCGCCCCCGGAGGTGCCACATATCAGAGGCTAGTGCCAAACACAAGCAGCCGACACTGCTCGAGGACTCAGCAAGATGCCGATGCCACGAATATTCGGTCCATGCCCCCGCCGGCGGGCGGGGCTACTGCTTGTTCAAGCGGACCGAAGCTGCGCCCTGGTTGTTGGCCTCATCGGTCACCCGCACCATCAGGAAATGCGTTCCGGAGGAGGCCTTCTTGCCGTCCCAGACGAAGCTGACCACCTCGCGTGTCCCGCTGATGGTCTCGGTATCGACAACCTCACCGTCCACCAGCAGTTCCGCCCGAGCCAGGCCCGCGTTGTCCGTCGCCGTCGCCTGAATGCCCACGCTGCCCAGCACGGACGTGTTGTCCACCGGAAAATTGATGACCACGGTGGGATCTGTCGAATCGGAGGCGTTGCTCGCGCTTGACGCCTCGCCTACCACGATCTCGACGCTCGCCGGCGCCGAGACGTTGCCGGCCGTGTCCGTGGCAACGCAGGTCAAGGTATGCAGGCCATCGTCAAGGTCGCTGGTGTTGATCGTAAAGCGGTAAGGCTCGGTGGAATCAGTAGCGAACGGCTGGCCATCGACCGAGAGCACCACGTCGGCGATCTCGCCGTCGTCCGTCGCGGACGCGGCCACCTTCTCGACGCCCGGCACGGGCTTGCCGTCACGCGGCCGACTGATCTCCACCTTCGGCGCCTTGGTGTCCTCCTCTTCGACTATGTCGATGGCAGCCGCCACCGCTGCCGCGGCGTCAACCATCCCGACTCCGAACTCGTCGTCGCGGCCGGCCTTCCCCAGATCGATCGCCGTGTCGAACAGAATCTGCTCCACCGTTACCGGGCGCAGCTCCGGGCGTACCGACCACACCAGGCCGGCCACGCCAGCCACAATGGGCGACGAAAACGACGTGCCGCTCTTACTTCGGTACCCCCCACCGCTGTCGGTGGTCTTGATGGCCGTGCCCGGCGCGGTCAGGTCCACGAAGGAGCCGTAGGTCGAGAAGCTGGCCTTGTTCTCGTTACCATCGGTAGCCCCCACGAACAGCGCGCCCTTCTTGCTCTGCGCAGTGGACTCCTTGCCGTCGTTTCCCGCACTGATGAACACTAGCCCACCGTTGTTGCGCACGTGCGAAGCCGCCCGCAGAACCGTCGTGTCGGATACCAGCGGCGCGAAGCTGACGTTCATCACCTTGGCGCCGTGGTTGGCCGCCCACAGCAGACCTGTGGCAATGCTGCGCGATGAAGCCTGCCCGCCGGAGTTAGTGACTCGCACGGGCAGAATGGGGCTGTCCCAACTGATGCCCGCCACGCCTATACGGTTGTTCGACGCCGCGGCCGCCACACCAGCCACCCCTGTGCCGTGGCCTTGCTCATCGCTGGTGTCCCAGTCGTTGTCAAACGTGTTCCAGCCATCCAGCAGCTTGTTCTCCAGATCGGCGTGGTCGCCCGACACCCCCGTGTCCAGCACCGCAATGACCACCTCGTCCGAGCCGGTGGTGGCTTCCCAGGCCTCGGGCACACCAATGCGGTCCAGGTAGCCCTGCGATCCAAACTCCGGATCGTTGGCCTTCAGCTCAGGTTCGTAGAGGTAGCTCTTCTGCACGCCCTCTATCAGCGGGCTGTCTGCAAGCTTGGCAGCCGCTGTGCCCAGTTCGTCCGGGCGAACACCCAGCACCGTCGTGTCAATCGCCGCGATGGTCTCCAACACGGTGGCGCCCGCTTCAGTGTACAGGGCGTTCAAGTCCTCCGGAGTCGCTCCCGGAATCGTACGGGCAAACAGCTCGTCCTTCACAAAGGGCAGCGCCGCCATGGCCGGGTCCTCATCCTCGGCGAACACAAAGGACAACGATCCGGCCCCCGGGTCGTCATCCGCCGTATCCGACCTCGAGCCACCACCGCCGCCAGCGGACCCTCCGCACCCTGCCAGTAGAGTCATCGCTCCCAACAGGGTGAACCAGACCATCACCAATTCGACCGTTCTCTGCGTCATGACCACCTCAGGCAGAACTTCCCCGGCAAACGCCTGCCCCGGGCGATACCAACCCGCACGCCCAGCCGGCAAGCGCAGCCGCTTGTTGTTCATCGGCATAGCAGGTGTGGATACGTAATCGGCGCAGCCGGAGCGGCAGCGCTCGGGCGCGGCGTATGTTGTTATCGGAGTATCCCGGGGAGACAACTTGACCGGCTACCGCGGCCTCGCGATATCAAGGCGCCGCGGGCAACTCCGCCCGCCGACCTCGCCCCGCACACAACTCGCACCGGACAAAACCTGCCCCCGACCGAGCGGGCCCGCAACGCGGCAACCCGCTGCTGTAGTGCCTCAAACCTACCGGCTCGTAACGAGCCGCGAACTTTGGTTCGCGCGGACGACCGAATGTCAATGACGCAGCCTCTACGCGTCGATCGAAAACGCCGGAGTCTCTGAGGCGCTACGCCAGCGCACTACGCTTCAGTGCCCCCACTGGCAATCTTGAACGCTGACCCCATGGCCAGGATGAACCATAGCACATCGAAGATACCGAAACTGGTCGCCAGGAACCCACCGAGCCAGCCGTCGGCGGACTCATCCTCCGCGCCTTCGCCGAGAGTTGCCGACCGGCCGTCCCCGACTGCACCATCCGTCGGCGGACCGCCCTCGTCTACAACTGTCCCGACATCCTCCACCTCGCCACTTTCGATCAGGTCGCGGTATTCCTGCCACGCGATACGAACCTCGTCGTCGTTCATGGCATCTACTTGGCCAGCGGCCTCGTCCCACGCGGACTCCCATTCCTCGTCCCGGTCGGCGTCGCTGAAGACTCCCCTGTCATCGAGAATCTCCTCCGTGACCATCGCCGTAACGAAGGCACGCTGTAGTTCGATGTTGTTCGTGTTCCCAGTGATTACAGCGTAGATCACAAACACGAAGATACCGACTTTGGCCACTAAGAGCCCGATGACTGCCATCCCCATAGCCACCAGCCCGGCGACCGCGCTGTGGTTACGGTAGCCGATAGTCATCCCCACACCAGCAACCACGCCGACGCCCCAGGCAATGATTCCAAGCTCGTAGCCGCTGGCTATCGCTATAACTACCCAGACTACAGCACCAAGCAGCGCCCCCACGCCGCTCAACAGGCAGCCGAGCATGAAGGTTCCCGCCAGAGTGGCCGCCCCACCCAGTTTTGACGCCTTCTTTACCGTGGCCGCCTTCAGCGCCTTGCCGGTCCCAGTGTTGAAGCCGCAGGATACGCAGACACAGGCGCTGGCCGGCATCTCCGCCCCGCATTGCGAACACCGCCCGCTGCCCCCACCCTCGGGCGTGGTCTCCACCGCCGGCGCCGCGGCGGCATGCTTGAGCAGATCGTCGAACAGCGCTTCAGGATCGTCGTCGTCCAGCGGGGCACCCGAACCGGCCGCCACCGGTTCCGGTTCGGGCTTCGGGATGGTGAACACCTCTTTACACTTGGGGCACCGGGCCCGCTTGCCGGCCGCCTTGGCCGGCATCTTCAACTTCGCGCCGCACGAACATCTGATGGTAATCCGATCGCCTGACGACTCATCCATGCCGAGTTCCTTCTGGGTTAGCGGGATGTCTCGCATGCAGTATCCTCGCTGGAGGGTGACCCGGTCAAGCGAATGGACGAAACAAGACAAATTCGCGGGCACATTCAGTGTCCCTTTAGGGCACTGCGACTCGGGTGCTCGCACTGGCTCGGAGACGCCCTGTCCGGGCG
>JANQGB010000711.1 GCA_028277545.1 Phycisphaerae bacterium
GTACGGACACAAGCTCAGGATGGCCTCGGGCAGGTCTTCCGGGCAATTCACGATTCGATCCGGACCGGCCGCTTCGAGCGATGGCCGCTCGCCGAAACCCCAGGTGACGGCCACAGAGCGCATGCCCGCCGACCGGGCGGTGCGCACGTCGATATCGGCGTCGCCGACTATCACCACGTTCCTGGTGCACCGCCGCATCTCGTCCGCGAGCGCGTAAGCTTCTGCCGGGTGGGGTTTCTTGTGATGCCCCTCCCGGGTACCGATCGCCCCAACCAGGGGCCAGGGCTCCAGAAGCGCGTGGCATATCCGCTGCGTGAAGTCGTGCGGCTTGTTGGACAGCACCGCCATGGGGCACCCCGCCTGCTGCACCTCGTTCAGCGCCCGGTCAACGCCATCGTAGAGTCGGGTGTGTCGCAGGTAGTGACGAGCGTAGTGCTCGCGGAAGTGCTTGACCAGCGTGGCGATCCGCTCGGGTTCTTCGGTGCCCGCTGCCCGCCCCATGAGTACGGGCAGCCCGTCTCCGATCATCGTGCGCACCCGCTCGCTGGAATGCACCGGCAGACCCTCCCGCTGCAGGGCATGGTTCAGTGCATCGGCGATATCCTGCAGCGTATCCGCCAGGGTCCCGTCAAGGTCGAATATGATTCCGGGGGGAACATTGTTAGTGTGGTCCACGTCCGCTCTCAATCAGGCCAGCAACCACCACCGCAGGCGCCCGTACCGCACGGCCGCCACGTTGCAGTAGTGCTCCGCCCAGAGGATGCTCGCCACGATGCGGCGCGTCAAGTGATGGCGCGCCCCCGCGCCACGCTGCCGCCTGAATGCCAACGATACTCACACCGAATGCGCCGCGCGTACACACCAACACGGTTGCCGGCCGGCCCTCAATCCGCTAAACGAGTCGGGGAAGGCGAATCTACTTGCTGGGCGGCGACAGAACGAGCGGGCCAGCCGTGATGGTGGACGGTGCACATTGACCTTGCCTGACGATAGCACCTCGGACATACCCAGGAAGCACCGGCCGTTGCTCAGACGGCTGCGGCGCTTGGGGTTCATCGCCGCGCTGACCTACGTAGCGGTGTGCCTGGCGGTCTACGTGTTCCAGGGGCGGATGATCTACTTCCCCACCGCCGCGTACGAGCGTACGCCGGCTGACGTCGGCCTCGACTACGATACCGTTATTCTGACGGCGGACGACGGCGTGAGGATCACCGCCTGGTATGTTCCCGCGGATGGAGCCATGGGCACGGTGCTGTTCTGCCACGGCAACGCGGGCAACCTTTCCGATCGGCTCACCACCCTCCGGCTGCTGAACCTGCTGGGCTGTAACGTACTGGCGCTCGACTACCGCGGCTACGGGACCAGCGAAGGCAAGCCGGACGAACAGGGCACCTACCTGGATGCCGAAGCGGCTTGGCGCTACCTGGTTCAGGAAGCAGGGCATTCTCCGGAGCGAGTCGTGTTGCTGGGCAGGTCGCTGGGTGGAGCGGTGGCTGTTGAACTGGCCACCCGTCATCAGCCAGCCGCGCTGGTGGTTGAGTCCTCGTTCACCAGCCTGGCTGATGTCGGGCAGATCCATTACCCGCTGCTGCCGGTGCGCCCGCTCTGCCGATTCCGGTACGACTCGGCGCGAAAGGTTCCCGACATCGCCTGCCCGAAGCTCTTCATCCATTCGACAGACGACGAGTTGATCCCCCTGGAGGTGGGCCGGCGACTGTACGAGGCTGCCGCCGAGCCCAAGCAGTTCCTCGAAACGCCCGGCGGGCACAACACCGGCGGATTCACCTACTCGCCGGAGTACACGCGGATGTTGGGGGCATTTCTGGGCGAAGCCCTTGGGCATGACGGGCAACCGGAGCCAGATGGCTGACCCGCTGGGCCAAGCCCGACGCGAATCGAGATGCGCGTCGGCCCCTGAGCCCCCACCCCTTGCTGCGCGAGGAATGGGCCACTCGGGAGTCTGCACGGCAGGGCGTACTGCTCATACCCGGGCTGGGGCAGGTTGCAGCGGTTCGGCCTGAGTCGGCGTCGTAGCTGAGGCGGGGTCATCCTGGGTGGCGCGGTCGCGGTGGAGTTCGCCGAGTTCGTCGCGGCTTATCACGCGAAGCGGCCTGCCGTCCGCCAACTGCTGC
>JANQGB010000713.1 GCA_028277545.1 Phycisphaerae bacterium
CCCAACGGCACCTACAACGCACTCTTGACCGTCACCGACAAGGGCGGCAACCAGGCCACTGCCCAGACCGCCACGCCGTTCACCGTGGACAACCCCGTACCCGACAACACGGCTCCCGAGGTCACCGTCAGCAGTCCGATCCTCGATCCGAATGCCGGCGTCCTCAACGGCACCGTGCCTATCGATGTCACTGCCTTCGACCAGGGCGGGCTAGCCGCCATTGAGATCCTGATCGACGGCACCGTCGTAGCCCAAAGCATAGCCGGCGCTACCACCTTCCATCACGACCTCGACTGCACCACAATCGCCGACGGCGTGCACCGGTTGCTGGTCAAAGCCCGCGACAATGCCGGCAACGAAGCCCAGAGCACCGAACCCCAGTTCCTCACGAGCCAGGTCGTCGAAGACCGCGTCGCTCCGGAACTGGCCATCACCTTGCCCGACACGACCGCCGCGCTTCCCGATCCTGTCCCCCTCGACATCGACGGCACCGACAACATCGAACTGGCCACCATCGCCACCACGCTTGACAGCACGGAGATCGCCTCGCAAGACTACGGTGCCGGCGCCACCACCGGCCACTTGGGCGTCGACCTCTCTCCGACCACCTTCACCGACGGCACTCACACACTCGCCGTAACTGCCGAGGACGCCTCCGGCAACACGACTGCCGTGTCCCTTGTCACTCCTGCTGCCGGCGACACCGAGTCGCCCCAGGTCACCATGACCACAGCCGTCGACGGTGCGACCACTGCCCACACGGGCGACGTCCCTGTCACGGTGAGTGCAACCGACAACGCCACCCTCCGCCAGATCCTGGTCTACCTGGACGGTTTTCCGGCGGCTTCCGTCACCGCCCCGCGAGACGGAACGCTCACGGCCACCATCTCTGCGGACGACCTACTGGACGGCGCCCACAGCATTGCCGCAAAGGCCGTCGACACCGCCGGCAACATCACCGAAGCCACGCCCGTCGCCTTCACCAGCAGCAATCCGATACGAGCATTTCAGGTCACTCCGGACTACGTGGACCAGACCACCGGCACAACCCTCACCATCTCCGCCAGCCTCCAGCAAACCGCCGACTGGGAGCTTTCCTTCACCGGCCCGTCGACAATCGCCCCCATCACCGGCAACAGCCAGCTCATCAGCCAGACCACTGACGTGGGGACTGGGGTAGACGATGGGGACTACACGGTGACGCTGCGGGTGAACGGCGTGAGTGAAACACCCGAACTTAACTTTGCGGTCAATCTGGTAACCGGCCCGCCTGTGGCCGATATCGCAAACTTCGAGGGCGGCGTAGCCAGTGACGGTTCCAAGCTTGCCGTCCACGTCAGAGAGGGCTTGCTGGAGCTCACAGGCACAGCTACCGACCCGGACCCGGCCGATGCCGTTCAATGGAAGGTCGAGCTCTTCAAGCCCAACGGCACCCTCGCAGCTGACGTCACGCCTGGCCCCGTCAACGCGTCAGGCTGGAACGAGACGAGAGTAGAGGACGGTGCCTTGGGCACACTCGACTTC
>JANQGB010000730.1 GCA_028277545.1 Phycisphaerae bacterium
GAAGTCGAGGCCGTTACCGTCCTTGCCCGCTGACGGTCCCCGCAGCAGGCAACGACCGAAGACGACCCCCAGCATGCTCGCGTAGGGCTGCTCGCGAAGGGTCTTCCACTTGGCGAACTGCCACTGGTCGAACATGCTGACAATGGGCGGCAGCGTGGGGATCTGCCAGGCGTGCTTAACGCCGAAGAACTGCGGCGAAACGCCGGCCAATACGACCGCCGGCAGACTGGCAGCGTGCTGGGCGAACTCGTCCAGGGCTTCCATGTCCGGTGCGGCGTTGCCGAACTGGGCATCGACCACGATCAGATCGGGAGCGTCGGCACCCTGATCGAACACCGGGTCGATGACCCGCGACGAGAACTTCTCCAGCATGGCATCGCGCGAGGCGTGCAACAGCGAAAGGCGCAGGCCCTTGCGAAAGTCGATCTTCCCAACCAGCAAGGCCAGCGACCGCCAGGCAGACTCGAGCTGTTGGACCGGCGCCGAGTGCATGACCTCGTTGAGCCACGTCGTGACCCTCCGGTCGATCTCAGCCAGCGCCTTGCGAAGCGGACCCGCCTCCCCCTGCGAGATACTTCCGCCACCCGCGGCAGCCGACACCAGCGAACCGATCGGCGACTTGGGTGGCGGCGCCTCGGCAGAGGAATCATCCGCGGAGTCGTCACCCAGGTCGAGTTGCCCCAGCAAGGCATCGACCTGCTCAGGAGCGGCGGCAGGTTCGGTTGCCGTGGGCTTGATGGCGTCTACCAGCCAGGCCAGGCCGGCGTCCGCAGCCGCCGCGCTGGCAACAGCGCTGGCCAACTCGTCGGTTGAAATCTCTCCGCGCATTCGACCTGCGATCTTCTGTCGGACGTCCATCAGCGTGCGGGTCGCGGGAATCTGAGGCCACAAAGCCTCCGGCGCGAACGACTTCAGGGAATCGAACTTGAGGCTGACCTCGACCATAACGCTGCCCGAGGCCAGCGGATCGGTGGTCTGGTAGCTGACCTGAGGGGCCGCCTCGGCCAGCACCCGATCGAAGGTATCCGCCGTCACTTCGACCAACCCGTCGCAGAGTAGCCCGGACAGCGAGCCACTGGAAGATCCGGCAAAGTCCCCCACCATCAGCATGCGGTAGGGTTCTTCTCCGGTCACCCGAAGACCCTCGGGAAGGGGTATGTTCACGTCGATATCCGGTGTTTCGGGCTGATCGGTCATGGCAACGTCTCCAGGTTGAGGCGCGGCGCGGCGACGGGACCACGCCCGGTCGCACGCCGCAGGGGAGCCCTCGGTGGGCGCTGTCAACTAGTCCGCCGGCAGCCGACGCCTTCAGGATCGACGGTCAACATCGTGGGAGATCGCTGAGGTCGGGCGGCCGGCCCAATCCGATTCGATTACGCAATCATCCCCTTGGGCGGGGTGACGCGCAACCAGCGGTCGATCTCCTGGCGAATGGTGTACATCGAGGTTTCGCACCCGCCTCCGCCCAGCGCCAAATCGACGATGCCGGCCGCGATGCGGGCCTCCGGCCCCGCTCCAAGCCCGGCGTGGGCGAAGCGGTGATCGATGTCGTGCCCGGCCATGCGGGCCAGGCTGCGGATGTTGTAGACGATCGAACCGCACTCGTACGGGTCGTACTGCAGGCGATACCGCAGATAGTTTCTCACATTGGCTTCGTCGATGGAATTCATCTGTACTCTCCTCTGTGCTTCGGTGACTGCTGCCGCCGCGTTACCGCGCTCCGCGTGAGATCGGTACTTGGAGGCCGCAAATCACCATCATCAGCCTATTAAAGTTACACTCGCCCCCACGAGTGGTTCTCCACTTAGTCAGACTCAGCCCGCCGGCTCGCCTTCCGGAATCTCCCTCATCGCTACTCCTCGCGACCGCCAACTGAAGGCCAAGGCGGACCTGCCGTCCCGGTTCGCGGCGTAGTAGCAGGCAACCGGGCCGAAGAAGTCCCTGGCCTCCGCCGGCGAGCAGGCCGGCAGGAACGTGCGCAGGACACGGGGGTCGTAATACCTGAAGCGGTATTTCTTGCCCGCCTCGTCCTTAACCATCAGGAACTTACGCAGGTGCCGGCGAATCTCCTGAAAACCGGCCCTGGCCTGCAGGAGGATTCCATGGTTGCCGCCCCAGTTGTCGAACAGCCACCCGGCAAACTCGTCCCTCAGCGTCAGCGACACCAGATGGGGCGCGACATCATCCAACTGCTGGCCCAGGCTGCCTTCGTACAGCGACTGCGTCTGCAGCCCCGAGCCGGCAGCGCGCGCGGGTGACCCGGAATCCTGCGCTGCATCGATCACCGCATACCACGGTGTGGCCGACACACCCGAAGCCGTCAACAGGCGTGCCAGGTCAACCTTGTTCGGCGCTGCCTCGACCATTAGTCCAACCGTCACTGATTAGCGCTGATCCGGTCCCACGTTGCTGCTCACCCGCCGAGCCGACCGAGCGGCCTGAGTTCCGGGCGAGTTTCTCTAGCGTCCTGACACTGCTCCAAACGGAGTCGAGCAATGGCCCATGTGTCGCGCGATTCTGGTCTTCGGGGCAGTGGACGGCCACCACGCTGAGACTGGCCACGTATTATAGTGTTAGACCCGGCTCGACTTCCTGGGTAAATATCCCGTCCCAACAATTTGCGGCTTACTGAGTCTGATTGATCGTGTACAGCCCCGGTTGCTGGTGCGCCACGATGCCGGAGACGGATCCCGACTCCTGTGCTGTTCTTCCTTCGTGTCAGAGACCTCATCGCAGACACCCTACTTACCCTTCACATGCCCCCGCGGACTTCAGCCCCGCTCGACCGCTCCTTCCACCGGGGTAGTCGCGCGGCAGGCCAGTTGGAGTTGGCTCGCCTCGGCTGTCACGGTGGCGGTGCCCTGCCCCATGCGATGTTCAGTGTCAACTGCGAACACTTCGTACTGGCCCTGAGCGAGCCCCTCGAAACGAACTTCACCCCACGATCCGCTCACCGCCCCCTTTGAGGTGGGTCCGGTGGCTTGCACACTGGCTCCGCCGATGGGCACGCCGCTTTCAGCGTCTACCAGCGTGACCACCAGGCTGCCGGTGACCCGGCCTTCGTCCAGGCCGGTAGCACGCCGGCTGGCCGCTGGCTGTCTGCGGATCGGGTACTCCCGCGACGCCAGGCCATTGGCACTCCAGGAATACACACACACCGACTCACCACTTCGACCGGCCGCGTAGAAGCAGGCCACCGGCCCGAAGAAGTCCTTCAACTCCGCGGCCGAGGAGGCCGGCATGAAGGCCCGCAAGGCCCGCGGGTCGTAGTAGCGAAAACGGTACCTCTTGCCGGCCTCGTCCTTGACCATCAGGAAGCGCTTCAGATGCTTGCGCAGAGTCTCGAACGGGGCCGAGGTCTGCAACAGGATGCCGAGGTTGCCGTCCCAGTGATCGAACATCCAGGTGGCGAACTCCGAGTTCGGGTCGAACGTGGACAGGTGCGGAGCCACAT